>NZ_JBEOPV010000013.1:0-178742 GCF_040310425.1 Pseudomonas sp. 65/3-MNA-CIBAN-0223 | reverse complement strand
GCAGTGAAACGATGCATCGCCGATGGTAGTGTGGGGTTTCCCCATGTGAGAGTAGGTCATCGTCAAGATTAAATTCCAAAACCCCTATCTGCGTATGCAGGTAGGGGTTTTGTTTTTGTCCGCAGGAAAATACCCTCAGCTATTGGCCCGACGACCGACATTGGCGGGTCATTCGGGGGTGGATTGCACTGCTTGTTTTTTACCTCTCGCTACGCATCCCTGCGCTCAAGAGATGATGACTTCTGGCCGATAACCCAGACGGCCAATGTCATTTTCTAAAACTGCCTGGAAATCCTCGATGCTGTCGTATCACCAAAAGCGGTTCCTGATCGTCGATGATTTCTCGGACTTTCGCAGTGCTGTCAGGTCGATGCTCCGGGAGTTGGGGATCAAGGACGTGGATACCGCGGATACCGGCGAGCAAGCGTTGCGCATGTGTTCGCAGAAGTCCTACGATTTCATCCTGCAGGACTTCCACCTGGGTGACGGCAAGAAGAATGGGCAACAGGTGCTCGAAGACTTGATGGTCGAGAAGTTGATCAGTCATGAGAGTGTGTTCGTGATGGTCACTGCCGAGACCAGCCAGGCGATGGTGTTGAGTGCCCTGGAGCACGAGCCTGATGCGTACCTGACCAAGCCGTTCAACCGTTCCGGCCTGGCCCAGCGCCTGGAGCGCCTGGTGCAACGCAAAACCCTGCTCAAGCCGATCCTGCAGGCCCTTGATCGCGGCAAGCCGCTGGAGGTGCTCAATGCCTGTATTGCCCTGTGCAAGCAGGACATTCGCTACTCTCCCCTGTGCCTGCGCTACAGAGCCGATGCACTGCGCGACCTGAACCAGAACGAGGCGCTGGAGCGTCTGTACGACAGCATCATTGCCGACCGACCGTTGCCCTGGGCGTTCGCCGGTCTGGGCAAGCTGTTGTTCAAGCGCGGCCAGATCACCCAGGCCAAGGGCGTGTACGAGAAGGCCCTGAAAGTGTTTCCGATGATGCCCGCGCTCTACGACGGCATGGCCGATGTGCTGGCGGCCGAAGGAGACACTTGCGGCGCCCAGCGGGTGCTGGAAGATGCGATCCGCCTCTCGCCCCTGGCGGTTCGCAGGCAGGCGCAGTTGGGCAAACTGGCGATGACCAACGAGGATTTCGAGACGGCTTCCAAGGCCTATCGCCAGGCGGTGGCGCAAGGTGCCCAGTCTCGCTTCAAGGACGCCGAGAGCAATCTCGGCCTGGCCCATGCCTTGATCAGCAAGGGCAGCGAGAAAGGCCTGGATACCCGCACCCGCCTGGAAATCAACACCACGCTGAGTGCCGTGGCGAAGGACAACCCGTCCGACCCCGGCTTGCAGATCCGTGCGCGCCTGATGAAGGCCACCAGCTTGTTGCTCAACGATGCCGAGACGGCCGAGAAGCTCACCGAGCAGGCGATGCAGCGGCTCGATGGCATGGAGCAGTTCATGAGCGCCGAGGCGGCGCTGCTGGTGGCCAAGCAGTTGCAGATGCTCGGACAGCCCGATGCAGGCGCCAGCATGTTGAAGAACTGTGCGGAAATCTACGGCGACGATCCGGCGGTGATGAAGGGCATCGCCAAATTGACCGATGACCCGGCCATTCTCAATTCCGGCAACCTGGCCGCCGACCTCAACCGTCAGGGCGTGCGGGTGTACAAGACCGGCAACCTGGTGGAAGCCCGTGCGGTGTTCCGCAAAGCCCTGGGGCTGCAGCCGAAGAACATCAGTATCGCACTGAATATGGCGCAGTCACTGCTGCATGGCACCGATACCAGCCTGCCTTCGGCCGAACTCATCGAGTGCCGGACCTGCCTGAAAATGGTTGGCCTGATGCCCGATTCCGATCCGCGCTTCCCGCGCTACCAGAAACTGAAAACCAAGGCGTTCGGCGCATGAACCACAACGACCCGGCACTGGACTTTTCCACGGTAATCGCTTCCACCGTGCACGACATGAAGAACTCCCTGGCGATGCTGATGCAGGCGCACAGCCAATGGCTGGGGCGCTTGCCGGCCCCCGCGCGGCAGGCGCCGGAGCAGGGTGTGATCGAATTCGAGTTCGCCCACCTCAATAGCATGCTGGTGCAACTGTTGGGGCTTTACAAAATAGGCATCAACCAGCTGCCTTTGCAGCCGGCCTATCATGAGCTGGACGATTTCATTGAGGCGCAACTGGCCTGTCATCAGGAGGTGTTCGCCAGTCGCGGCATCATGGCCACCTTTGAAGTGGACCCGTTGAGCCCCCTGGGTTTCTTCGACCGCGAACTGATCGCCTCGGTACTGGGAAACTGCATCAACAATGCCATCCGTTACGCTCGCCAGGCGGTGCTGATCAGTGTGAGTGATACGGCTGGGCAACTGGTGATCACGGTCAATGACGATGGCGAGGGGTACTCGCCGCAGATGATTGAACACCAGGCCAATTATGTTCAGGGCATCAACCACACCACCGGTAGTACCGGCCTGGGCTTGTATTTTGCCGCGCGGATTGCTGCACTGCACCAGCGTAATGGCGTGGAAGGGCGCACCGAGATCGGCAACGGCGGCCCGTTGGGCGGCGGTTTGTTCAGCCTCTATCTGCCCTGAGGTGATTTTTGCCTGGCGCTGCTTGATATTCCGAACACGCGGAGCCTATTTTGTACGGGTTGCCCTTCGTGGCTCGCACAACAACAAGGATTGCGTCATGACAACCGATGGCCAGCGCTCACTCGCACAGCGACTGACGGGCATTGATGAAATCGAATGTGTCACGCCGGATTTGAACGGCGTTCCCCGTGGCAAGGTGATGACCGCAGAGGGATTTCTCGAAGGTCGACGCCTGCAGCTGGCGCGGGGGGTGATGCTGCAATGCATCATGGGCGGTTATCCGCCGGCGCGTTTCTACGGCAGTGATGACGGCGACCTGGCGCTGGTGCCGGATCCGGCACAGATCCATCGCCTGCCTTGGAGCAAGCATCCGCGAGCGCTGGCCATTTGTGATGCCGATGAACTCAGTGGCGAAAGCTCGAGCCTGTCGACCCGGGGCCAGCTCAAGGCGGTCGTCGCTCGTTATGCCGCCTTGGGCCTGGCGCCGGTGGTCGCAACCGAGCTGGAATTTTTCGTGTTCGCGCCCAACCCTGACCCGACGCTGGGGTTTGAGCCACCGGCCGGCCTGGACGGACGTCGCGAGGACGGACAGTGCGCCTTCAGCATCAGCTCCAACAACGGCCTGCGACCGTTCTTCCGCGAGGTCTACGAATGCATGGCCGCGCTGGGCCTGCCGCGCGATACGTTCATGCACGAGATGGGTGTGAGCCAGTTCGAGATCAATTTGCTGCATGGCGATCCCTTGCTGCTGGCCGACCAGACGTTCCTGTTCAAGCACCTGCTCAAGGAAGTCGCGCTCAAGCATGGCCTGATCGTGGTGTGCATGGCCAAGCCGCTGGCGCACACCCCTGGCAGTTCGATGCATATTCATCAAAGCATCGTCGAGATCGGCAGTGGCAAAAATGTGTTCAGTGACGAGGCGGGCGAGCCGACGGCGATGTTCCGTCATTTCATTGCGGGGCAGCAGGCGGGCATGGCGGATTTCACGGCGTTGTTTGCGCCTAATGTGAATTCCTACCAGCGCTTGTGCCATCCGTTTGCGTCGCCGAACAATGCCTGCTGGTCCCATGACAATCGTTCGGCAGGCTTGCGCATTCCCGCCAGTTCACCGGTCGCCCGTCGGGTCGAGAATCGCTTGCCGGGGGCGGATGCCAACCCGTACCTGGCCATCGCCGCGAGCCTGGCCGCCGGGCTGCATGGCATTGAAAACCAGCTGGAACCGAGCGAGCCGATCCAGGGTGAATTCCAGGTGCCGGATAATCTTTCGTTGCCCTGTACCTTACATGCCGCTCTCGAGCGTCTGAAACGTAGTCAATTGGCGAAGGAACTGTTTGGCACTGAGTTCATCGAAGGCTACGTCGCTTCGAAGACCCTTGAGTTAACCAGCTTCTTCGACGAAATTACGCCCTGGGAGCGTCGTGTCCTGGCCGCCCAGGCCTGACGAATCAGCGCCATCGGGCTATCTTTTCGGATAGCCCGACACTTACTGCAAGGAGCCGCTCGGAACGCCGATGCGCCAAATCTGGAAATCCTTTCGAGCGCTTTATTTCGCCTCGCTGATGATGTTGATCGGCTCAGGCTTGTTGAGTACTTATCTGGGCCTGCGCCTGGCCGCCGACAATGTCGACAGCCTGTGGGTGGGTGCCTTGATGGCGGCCAACTATTTCGGCCTGGTGCTGGGTGGCAAGATCGGCCACCGGCTGATCGCCCGGGTCGGGCATATCAGGGCCTATGCGACCTGTGCCGGTATCGTCGGTGCTGCGGTGCTCGGTCATGGATTGATCGACTGGTTGCCCGCATGGCTGTTCCTGCGGGTGATTGTCGGCCTGGGCATGATGTGCCAGTACATGGTTATCGAAAGCTGGCTCAATGAGCAGGCCGAAGCCAAGCAGCGTGGCCTGGTGTTCAGCGGCTACATGATTGCCTCGTACCTGGGATTGGTTCTGGGTCAGTTGATTCTGGTCATGCACCCGGCGCTGGGCCTGGAGTTGTTGATGCTGGTCGCCCTGTGCTTCGCCCTGTGCCTGGTGCCGGTGGCCCTGACCCGGCGGATTCACCCCGCCCCCCTGCATCCTGCGCCCATGGAGCCGCGATTCTTTATCAAGCGGGTGCCGCAGTCACTCAGCACGGTGCTGGGCGCGGGCCTGATCGTCGGTTCGTTCTACGGCCTGGCGCCGCTGTATGCCTCGCAGCAAGGGCTGTCCACCGAGCAGGTCGGTCTGTTCATGGGTAGCTGCATTTTTGCCGGCCTGCTGGTGCAGTGGCCGCTGGGCTGGCTGTCCGATCGCTATGACCGGGCGCTGTTGATCCGCTGCTTTGCGTTCAGCCTGGCGGTGGCCGCGTTGCCGTTGGCGATCCTCAAGCAAGTGCCGCTGGAGGTGCTGTTCATCGCCGGGTTCTTCTGCTCGCTGGTGCAGTTCTGCCTGTATCCATTGGCCGTGGCCTTCTCCAATGACCACGTCGAAGGTGATCGCCGGGTCTCTCTGACCGCGATGCTGCTGGTGACCTATGGCGTGGGTGCGAGTATCGGGCCTTTGGTGGCAGGGGTCTTGATGAAGCTGTTCGGCAGCCAGATGCTGTATGCGTTCTTCAGCTTCTTCGCGCTGGTGCTGGTGTGGCGAATCCGCCCGAAAGCGGTGACCAACCTGCACCAGGTCGACGACGCGCCGCTGCATCACGTGGCGATGCCGGACAGCATGTCGAGTTCGCCATTGGTAGCGGCGCTCGATCCGCGGGTGGATGAGCAGGTGGTGCAGGATCAGATGCAGAATCCGGTTGCGCCTGAGCCTGAGCCTGAGCCTGAGGTGGGACCAGAGCTGGAACCAGAGCCGAAATCTGAAACGGATGAACCCTCGGGCGACGACCCGGATGAGGGGCGTGAACAGAGCTTTACCGAAGCGCGTCCTTAAGTTCGGCGCATAAAAAAACGGGCAGTCACCGCAAGGGACTGCCCGTTTTTATTGGCGCCTGTATCAGAGGTCGTCTTTATCGAATCGGCGGGCTTCGCGCTGCAGCTGATAGACAAAGCGCTCGACCTGGCGCTGCACCAGGCCGCTCATGTTGTGAAAGCGCACGCCGGCGAAGGTGGTGGAAATTTTCTCTTCGAAATGCAGGTAACGCAGTTCAACCGGGGCAGTCATTTTGCCGAACGGCAGGGCAGCCATGAAACGGTCGTAGACCTGGCCCAGTTGCAGGTTGCCGCCGATGTCGCCGTCGAAACGCAATTTGCAGCCGGTGGCGGAGATGTCGAGCAACTTGCCCTTGATCGGCGCCTTGAGTTTTTCACCGTCCAGATCCACGTCCACCAGTTGCGCCAGCTTCAATGCTGCGCGGAAGGCGTTGCGACGCTGGTGGTATACCACTTCGTCCGGCAGGGGGCCGTGATAGCAGCGGCTGCCACTGGTTTCGTCGATGGTCAGCGCGCCGTTGCTTTCCCAGGCGATTCGCACGCCGTCGTGAAAGCCTTCGACCTTGAACGGCTCGCCTGCCAGCAGGAAACGTTCGCCGTCACGGGGGATCATTTCGTCCAGGGCCATGGTGCCGTTGTCACGGTCAATCCCCACCAGATAACTCTGGAAGCGTTGGGCGCGCTCGTGAAACGTGATGATCAGCGGGTCGTGGCTGTCTTGCAGCTGACGAAGGGTGCCGGAGATCTCAAGGGGCGTGGTGAGCACCTTGGGTGGCTGCGGAGCATCATCCGCGCTTGAGGCATTGAACACGGTTCATCAATCTCCAGACAAAATTTGACAGCTGCTTGCCGGCATTTTGCCAGCATGTTTCTCGTCTTGATAGTGCGGGCTCGATGTCAGGTTCAGGCCTGACTGAGGGGACCCCGTTTCGCCAGGGTGGAGGTTGAACCGCGCGCGTCGTAAAGCGAGGGTGTGTCGCCGCCATGAAGGATTTTCAGCTGGGTGGCCGTGGCGGCCTGTTGCATCATGATGGACCGGCCATTGTGCACGTTGGCGTCCTGGCACTGGGCCAGGAGATCGGTCAGCACATCACTTTGCGACAACAGGCGGTCGCCAACGCTTGACTGGCTGGCCAGTTGCTCCAGCCCCTGTCGATTGAGCGGCAGGTTGAGGCTGGCGAGGATTTCGCTGCGCTTGCGGCCATGCTGTTCCAGCAAAATGATCAGTGCCTGCTTGCGCGCCAGAATATCCTCGAGCAGGCGCATGTCGCGACCATGCAAGGCGAGGGACTCGGTTTGCAGTAGCTCGAGCAATTGTTGCGCTGGCGCAAAGTCGTCGATGATCAGTTGTAGTAATTGGGTATCGTGCATGGCTAGCCTTGGGTTTTAAGCGTCCAAAAGCCTGGCGCAGACCGGAGCCTAGCGCTGGTGTTCGAAGTTGATCAGTTTGCTGGCTACGCTTTTGCTGTCGACTTTATAGCTGCCATCGGCAATCGCTGCTTTCAACTCGGCCACGCGGGCTTTGTCGACTTCAGGCTGATCGCGCAGCTTGTCAGTGACCTTCTGCAACTGCTGGGCCTCATTACTGAAATGTACCGATTCTCCGCTTTTCACGGTAGTGGCTTCCGGTGCCGGGGTATTCAGCGGCGCAGCCTTGGCATTTTCAGCCGCTTCCTTGCTGGCACTGGTACGTGTACTGCCCTTTAGTGGCAGAGCGCTGTTCGATGAGTTGAAATCGATGACCATGATAAAAAACCTCTGGGTATTTGGACGCTTGCCATGTTTTCGGCCATACCCGAGAAAACTTTAGGCCCATTTATCAATGAGCTTGCGCGCGTCAGCGCTGGCCCCTGCACGCCCTAGTTTAGGGAACAGTCGCAGGGTGCGCCATCTCTTCAAGCGGCTGCTTGCCAGGCCCGGCCTCTACATGGCGACTTCCACCTGGCCGGGCGCGATCACTTGCGCCTTGATGACTCGCTGGGAATTGAGGTTTTTCACGCGGATCTGATCGCGCAACCCGCCATTGGACAGCGCCTCGCCGGGCATGCGTACGCTGAGCGTGCCGCTGCGGGCGGTGATCACCACCTGGTCACCCTTGCTGATGACTTCCGCCTGTTCGATGTTCACCAGGGTGACCAGCTGATCGGCGACCATTGGTCGGGTCAACTTCTGTCCGATCGCCTGGTCCAGGGACGTCAGGTAGCCCTGGCTGATCAGGCTGATGTCGCGCTCGCGCAACATGACGTCTTCAGGTTCGATGACCCCGAGGCGTCGCAGCGGCCGAGTGGCGGTGACGACTTCGCGAAACAGGCGGACCTGCGCCGGCACGAAAACCGTCCACGGAGAGGCGCCTTCGCAACGAACTTTGACCGTGACACGCCCCAAGGGCCTGGCCGGGCTTTCAAGGCTGGCTGTCAATTCCCTGTCGCACATCGGCATGCGAAGGCGCGGGTCGAGTTGGTTGACTTCGATTTCATATCGACCCTCGGTCTGACTGGTCGCCAAATAGTCTTCTACGGTGAATTCAAGAAAACCCTGGGTCACGCCGATAAGCATGTCAGGCAAGGTAACCGAGTCGGCAAGGGCAGGGCTGCCAGCGTTAAACAGGCAGGCAGCCGCCGTCGCGCACAGCAATGTGTGCAAATGTGCGGTCAGGCGTCGGAAAAATGTCGGTTCTGTGCTCATAAGAGTTAAAAAGCAAGCGCCGTGCCGTTTAGCAATGAATGTGCGTCGCAACACACTTAAGCGTTGGTGTTAGGGGGTCTGGGCATGGCTGGTGTAATGGATTCGGTAAACCAGCGCACGCAACTGGTAGGGCAGAATCGCCTGGAGCTGTTGTTGTTCCGTCTCGACGGCCAGCAGCTCTATGGGATCAACGTATTCAAGGTTCGTGAGGTGCTGCAATGCCCCAAGCTGACCGTGATGCCCAAATCCAATCCTGTCGTGTGCGGTGTAGCGAGTATTCGGGGGGCAACCATTCCGATTCTCGATTTGGCGATGGCGACCGGTGCCGGTCGGTTGCTGGATCAAAGCAATCCCTTCGTGATCATCACGGAGTACAACACCAAGACCCAGGGGTTCCTGGTGCGCTCGGTGGAGCGAATCGTCAACATGAACTGGGAGGAGATCCATCCGCCACCCAAGGGCACCGGCCGCGATCATTACCTGACGGCTGTGACCCGGGTCGACAATCAGTTGGTCGAAATCATCGACGTGGAGAAAGTGCTGGCGGAAGTGGCACCCACGCCGGAAGCGATTTCCGTTGGTGTGGTGGACGTCGAGACCCAGCACAAGGCCCTGTCTTTGCGGGTGCTGACGGTTGATGACTCGTCCGTGGCACGCAAGCAGGTATCGCGTTGTCTACAGACGGTCGGTGTGGAAGTCGTGGCGTTGAACGACGGTCGGCAGGCCCTGGATTACCTGCGCAAGCTGGTGGACGAAGGGAAGAAGCCGGAAGAAGAGTTTCTGATGATGATTTCCGACATCGAGATGCCGGAAATGGACGGCTATACCCTGACCGCCGAGATCCGCAGCGACCCACGCATGCAAAAGCTTCATATCATCCTGCATACTTCGTTGTCGGGTGTGTTCAATCAGGCGATGGTCAAGAAAGTCGGTGCCGATGACTTCCTGGCCAAATTCCGTCCTGATGACCTGGCATCCCGGGTAGTCGACCGGATCAAAGCAGCAGATATCAGCTAGGGGCCTTTTGCTCCTGGCGATCAATACGAGTTAAGAGGCGGCACCATTGTCTACGGGTAATTTGGATTTCGAACAGTTCCGGGTATTCCTGGAAAAAGCCTGTGGCATTTTGCTCGGTGAAAACAAGCAATACCTGGTGTCCAGCCGCCTCAACAAACTGATGGAGCAGCAAGGCATCAAGTCCCTGGGGGAGCTGGTCCAGCGCATCCAGACCCAACCGCGCAGTGGTCTGCGCGAGATGGTGGTCGATGCCATGACGACCAACGAAACCTTGTGGTTTCGTGACACTTATCCGTTTGAAGTGCTGAAGAACAAGGTGCTGCCGGAAGCGATCAAAGCCGCTCCTGGTCAGCGCCTGCGGATCTGGTCGGCTGCCTGTTCGTCGGGGCAGGAACCGTACTCGTTGTCGATGTCGATCGATGAGTTCGAGCGGGTCAACCTGGGTCAGTTGAAGATGGGGGTGCAGATCGTTGCCACCGACCTTTCCGGCACCATGCTGACCAACTGCAAGACGGGCGAATACGACAGCCTGGCCATCGGTCGCGGCCTGTCGCCGGAACGTTTGCAGCGCTATTTCGACCCGAAAGGGCCGGGGCGCTGGGCCATCAAGGCGCCGATCAAAAGCCGCGTGGAGTTTCGCTCGTTCAACCTGCTGGACAGCTACGCGGCGCTGGGCAAGTTCGACATCGTGTTCTGTCGCAATGTGCTGATCTACTTTTCCGCTGAGGTGAAGAAGGACATTCTTCTGCGGATCCACAGTACGTTGAAACCGGGTGGGTATTTGTTCCTGGGCGCTTCCGAGGCACTCAATGGTTTGCCGGATCACTACCAGATGGTTCAGTGCAGCCCGGGGATTATTTACCAGGCGAAGTGATGCAAAGCGCCAGGCATAAAGAAAACGGGAGTCCTCAAGGACTCCCTTTTTTTATGCCTGGCGCTTTGCATCCCGTAGGAGCTGCCGAAGGCTGCGATCTTTTGATCCTGTTTTTTCAGATCAAGATCAAAAGATCGCAGCCTTCGGCAGCTCCTACAGGAGATGTCTAACTGGAACAAGCGGCAGAAAAGCGGCAGGCAGCGGAAACCCGTTGCCGCTTTTCTGTCGTTGCCACAGGGGCCCGTGCCCGCAAAGCCCCGGTTTACGGGGTTTTTTCAATTGGCACGCCGCTTGCTATGTCCATCCTACGAAAATCCGGTCACCCGAAGGTTTCCCGACATGAGCATCAGCTTCGATAAAGCGCTCGGTATCCACGAACAGGCGTTGAACTTCCGCGCCCAGCGTGCCGAAGTCCTGGCCAACAACATCGCCAACGCCGACACCCCGAACTACAAGGCGCGGGACCTGGACTTCTCCAAAGTGCTCGCCGAGCAGAGCGAGAAAACCAAGGGCGGCGGATTTGCGCTGAACATGACCAACAGCCGGCATATCGAGGCCCAAGGCCTGGGCAGCGGCGACGAGTCGCTGTTGTACCGCACGCCGATGCAGCCATCGATTGACCAGAACACCGTGGACGCCCAGCTCGAACAGTCGAACTACGCTCAGAACTCGGTCAACTTCCAGGCCAGTTTCACCCTGCTCAACAGCAAATTCAAAGGGCTGATTTCAGCCTTGCGAGGAGAATAAATCATGTCCCTGTCCAGTGTTTTCAACATTGCCGGTAGCGGCATGAGTGCCCAGACCACTCGCCTGAACACCGTCGCCAGTAACATCGCCAACGCCGAGACCGTGTCGTCCAGCCTGGACCAGACCTACCGCGCACGGCACCCGGTATTCGCCACCATGTTCCAGGGTGCGCAGAGCGGCGGCAGCGATTCATTGTTCCAGAACCAGGACGGGGCCGGTCAGGGCGTGCAGGTGCTGGGCGTGGTCGAGGACCAGAGCAATCTGGAAGCCCGCTACGAACCCAACCATCCGTCTGCTGACGCCAAGGGCTACGTCTACTACCCGAACGTCAACGTGGTGGAGGAAATGGCCGACATGATTTCCGCGAGTCGTTCGTTCCAGACCAACGCCGAAATGATGAACACCGCCAAAACCATGATGCAGAAGGTCCTGACGCTCGGTCAGTGATAAGGGGCAACTCAGATGAGTGTTACCGATACGACAAGCAGCTTGAGCCTCAACGACATTCTGGCCAACTCCTCCGTCAAGAACACCTCCACCACCAGTGATGGCCTGGCTTCGGCCACCGGCAGTGCCGCCGGCAAGAAGGCCCTGGGCAAAGATGCGTTCCTGCAATTGCTGGTCACCCAGCTGAAGAACCAGAACCCGCTCGAGCCTCAGGACAACGGCGAGTTCGTCGCTCAGTTGGCGCAGTTCAGCAGCCTGGAGGGCATCACTACGCTTAACGACACCGTGAGTGGCATTGCCGGCAACTACAACTCGTCCCAGGCGCTGCAGGCCTCGTCGCTGGTGGGTCGTTCGGTGATTGCCCCGGGCGACAAGGCCGTGGTTGATACCTCCAAGAGCATGACGGGCACCGTGGCCATTCCGACGTCCGTGCCGGCCGCCACACTGAAGATTACCGACAAGGACGGCACGGTCGTGCGCACCATCGACATGGGCAGCCAGGTAGCCGGCAACGCGAGCTTCATCTGGGACGGCAAGGACAACGCCGGCAAGACGGTCGAATCGGGTACTTACACTTTTGCCGCATCGGCCACCATCGACAGTCAGGCGGTTTCCCTGGTCACCAACCTGCCGGCCACCGTCAACAGCGTGACCATCAGCCAGACCGGTGGCGAGTTGATGCTCAACCTGGCGGGCCTGGGCAGCATCGCCCTGTCCAAAGTACAAACTATTGGTATGTAAAGCCGACTAACCCGGCATAAAGGAGTGAACCATGTCTTTCAATATCGGCCTTAGCGGTCTCTTTGCAGCCAACAAACAACTGGACGTCACCGGCAACAACATCGCCAACGTCGCGACCACAGGTTTCAAGTCGTCCCGTGCGGAATTCGAAGATGTCTACTCGGCGAGCAAGCTGGGTTCCGGAAGCAAGACCGTAGGCAGCGGTGTACGCCTGGCCAACGTGTCGCAGCAATTCACCCAGGGTGATATCACCAACACCGGCAACGTGCTGGACATGGGCATCAACGGCTCCGGTTTCTTCGTGTTGAACGACAGCGGTTCGCTGTCCTACACCCGCGCCGGCACGTTCAAGGTCGACAGCGAAGGCTACGTTACCAACACCGACGGCACTGCGCGCCTGCAGGGCTATGGCGTGGATGCCAATGGCAAGATCCAGAACGGTATGTTGACTGATCTGCGCATCGACACGTCCAACCTGGCGCCGAAGACCACCGACGCGATCTCGTCCACGATCAACCTGAACTCCACGGACAAGGTGATCGACCAAACGATTGCCACGAACAAGTTCGACCCGACCAAGGCCGAAACCTACAGCAAGAAATTCAACACGCCGATTTACGACAGCCAGGGCAATTCCCACGTCATGGAGCAATTCATGGTCAAGACCGGTCCGAACACGTGGGACAACTACACCCTGATCGATGGCCGCAACATGGACGGCAGCCTGTCCACTCCGCAGCCCTCGACGCTGAGTTTCGACTCTGCCGGCAAGCTGACCCAAATCAGCACGCCCGTGACTCCGCCGACCACACCGCCAACCTCGACCCTCGGCAATGATCTGAAGGTGACCAACTGGGTGCCGGGCACCGTCACCGACGGCGTCTGGACGGCCAACGGCGCAGCCGCCAACCCTGATGGCATGACTATCGCCATGGGCAATACCACGCAGTACAACGCCGACACTGCGCGTTCAATTCCAGTGCAGAACGGTTATGCCACCGGCCAGATCACCAACCTGACTATCGACGGCAGCGGCGTATTGCTGGCCAACTTCAGCAACTACCAGACCAAGCCGATCGGTCAGATTTCTCTGGCGAGCTTCACCAACGAACAAGGCTTGCAAGCGGTAGGTGGCACCAGCTGGAAAGAGACCTACTCGTCGGGTATCGCGGGCTACGATTCGCCGGACACCGGCAGTCTGGGCACGATCCGCTCCAACTCGCTGGAAGAGTCCAACGTCAACGTGACCAACGAGCTGGTCGACCTGATCAAGGCGCAGAGCAACTATCAGGCGAACGCGAAGACCATCTCGACCCAGAGCACTTTGATGCAGACCATTATTCAGATGACTTGATGGTGCAGTGCTGGACAGGAGCCCCTCTCTATAGAGGGGCTTTTTTGTTGTGGGTGGCAGGTGTGGGTCAAGGGATCGCAGCCTCGTTGCACTCGACAGCTCCTACATTGAAATGCGGTTTACGCACAAACTCTGTAGGAGCTGTCGAGTGCAACGAGGCTGCGATCTTTTAAGCATTTACACGAGGCAAAAGAAAACCCCCGGCAATCCAGAGGACTGATCGGGGGTTCTCAGGTAAGCGCTTTTCAGCGCTTACGGGCTCAGCTTATTGGCAAGCTTCGCAATCCGGCTCGTCGATGGCGCAAGCCTTCGGCACTGGAGCAGGGCCGGCTGGCGCTGCCAGGACCGAATCGTCACCGTGGTTGCCGCCGCTGGAAACAGCGTTCAGCTTGCCGGTGTTGATGGTCGACTTCTCAGTGCTGGTGGCGGCCAGGGCACGGAGGTAGTAAGTGGTTTTCAGACCACGGTACCAGGCCATGCGGTAGGTGACGTCCAGCTTCTTGCCCGAAGCGCCGGCGATGTACAGGTTCAGCGACTGAGCCTGGTCGATCCACTTCTGACGACGGCTGGCGGCGTCAACGATCCACTTGGTGTCCACTTCGAAGGCAGTCGCATAGAGCTCTTTGAGTTCTTGCGGGATGCGCTCGATCTGCTGTACCGAACCGTCGTAGTACTTCAGGTCGTTGATCATGACCGCGTCCCACAGACCGCGAGCCTTCAGGTCCCGAACCAGGTACGGGTTGATCACGGTGAATTCGCCCGACAGGTTCGATTTCACGTAGAGGTTCTGGTAGGTCGGTTCGATCGACTGCGAAACGCCAGTGATGTTGGCGATGGTCGCGGTCGGTGCGATGGCCATGATGTTGGAGTTACGAATGCCTTTCTGTACACGGGCGCGAACCGGTGCCCAGTCCAGGGATTCGTTCAGGTCCACGTCGATGTACTTCTGGCCACGTTGCTCGATCAGGATCTGTTGCGAATCCAGCGGCAGGATGCCCTTGGACCACAGCGAACCCTGGAACGTCTCGTAGGCGCCGCGCTCGTCTGCCAGGTCGCAGGAAGCCTGGATCGCGTAGTAGCTGACCGCTTCCATCGACTTGTCGGCGAACTCGACGGCCGCGTCGGAACCGTAAGGAATGTGCTGCAGGTACAGCGCATCCTGGAAGCCCATGATGCCCAGGCCGACCGGACGGTGCTTGAAGTTGGAGTTCTTCGCTTGTGGCACCGAGTAGTAGTTGATGTCGATAACGTTATCGAGCATGCGTACGGCGGTGTTCACGGTACGTTCCAGCTTGGCGGTGTCCAGCTTGCCGTTGACGATGTGGTTCGGCAGGTTGATCGAGCCCAGGTTGCAAACGGCGATCTCGTCCTTGTTGGTGTTCAAGGTGATCTCGGTGCACAGGTTCGAGCTGTGGACCACGCCCACGTGCTGCTGCGGGCTGCGCAGGTTGCACGGGTCCTTGAAGGTCAGCCATGGGTGACCGGTTTCGAACAGCATGGACAGCATTTTGCGCCACAGGTCTTTGGCCTGGATGGTCTTGAACAGCTTGACCTTGCCTGGGTACTCGGTGAGGGCTTCGTAGTACTCGTAACGCTCTTCGAAGGCCTTGCCGGTCAGGTCGTGCAGGTCCGGCACTTCGGATGGCGAGAACAGGGTCCATTTGCCGTCATCGAAGACACGCTTCATGAACAGGTCAGGGATCCAGTTGGCAGTGTTCATGTCGTGGGTACGACGGCGATCATCACCGGTGTTCTTGCGCAGCTCGATGAACTCTTCGATGTCCATGTGCCAGGTTTCCAGGTAGGCACATACAGCGCCTTTGCGCTTGCCACCCTGGTTAACGGCAACGGCGGTATCGTTCACCACTTTCAGGAACGGCACAACGCCCTGGGACTTGCCGTTGGTGCCCTTGATGTACGAACCCAAGGCACGCACCGGGGTCCAGTCGTTGCCCAGGCCACCGGCAAATTTGGACAACATGGCGTTGTCGTGGATCGCGTGGTAGATGCCCGACAGGTCGTCCGGAACGGTGGTCAGGTAGCAGCTGGACAGCTGTGGACGCAGGGTACCGGCGTTGAACAGCGTCGGGGTCGACGACATGTAGTCGAAGGACGACAGCAGGTTGTAGAACTCGATCGCACGATCTTCCTTGTTCTTCTCTTCGATCGCCAGGCCCATGGCCACGCGCATGAAGAAGATCTGCGGCAGTTCGAAGCGGATACCGTCCTTGTGGATGAAGTAACGGTCGTACAGGGTCTGCAGGCCCAGGTACGTGAACTGCTGGTCGCGCTCGTGGTTGATCGCCTTGCCGAGTTTTTCCAGGTCGAAAGTGGCCAGGATCGGGTTCAGCAATTCAAATTCAATACCCTTGGTGATGTACGCAGGCAGGGCCTGCGCATACAGGTCGACCATTTCATGGTGGGTCGCGCTGTCGGCGACGCCCAGGAAGCCCAGGCCTTCGGCACGCAGGGTGTCCATCAGCAGGCGCGCGGTGACGAACGAGTAGTTTGGCTCACGCTCGACCAGGGTACGGGCGGTCATTACCAGGGCGGTGTTGACGTCGGTCAGGGCCACGCCGTCGTACAGGTTCTTCAGGGTTTCGCGCTGGATCAGGTCGCCGTCGACTTCTTCCAGGCCTTCGCACGCTTCGGTGACGATGGTGTTCAGGCGGCCCATGTCCAGAGGCGCAAAGGTGCCATCGGCGCGGGTGATGCGGATCGACGGGTGAGCGTTGACCGATTGTTCGGCAGGGGCGTGGGCAGCGCGCTCTTTCGAACGACCGTCGCGGTAGATCACGTAGTCGCGAGCCACTTTCTGCTCGCCGGCACGCATCAGGGCCAGTTCGACCTGGTCCTGGATTTCTTCGATGTGGATGGTGCCGCCCGATGGCATGCGACGCTTGAAGGTTGCAGTGACCTGTTCGGTCAGGCGCGCAACGGTGTCATGGATTCGCGACGAAGCGGCAGCGGTGCCGCCTTCAACTGCGAGAAACGCTTTGGTGATCGCGACGGTGATCTTGTCGTCGGTGTAAGGAACGACAGTGCCGTTACGCTTGATCACGCGCAGCTGGCCAGGCGCGGTCGCGGACAGATCCGAAGTCGAATCAGCGGCCTGCGGCAAGGAGCCCTGCGGGTTCTCGCGAGTTGTGTCGGTTTGCATGGGGGGTTGTCTCCACATTCTCTATGTTTGTTTGGGCACCATCACGGTGCCCACCGTTCTGTCCTGAAGCACTACAACCGGCGAGCCGCCGGGCATACAACTTCGGGACAGATCAGGAAGGGGCTATTGGGGCGCCGCTTCCATGCCGAAGTCTTGGGTCCAGGCCTTGAACCTGGATCCGCATTCCATTTGGGTGACAGTTGAAGACTGCAACACCCGTACCGCTTTTGCCGATTTCGGCCCAAAAACAGTAGCCATCCGCTTGCACGGTCTGGTCTTTCATAAATACGTAAAAATCAACCAGACAGAGGCGATTAAAGCGCTTGAATTTGATATCCGGTTTGTGTTTGGTTTTTTCTGCAAAACCCTACATGTAGGGTTTTTTTTCTGTCGGGCTACAAGATAGTGCGTTTTGGAGGGTGTTGCAACGTACTACCTGTGGATAAACCTGTGCGTATATTGTGCGTGAAACGTGGAACGCGCCCGTAGCCCGCGACCCTGCTGGACCAGACCGTTTGTCACGGTTTTTTGCCGGTCGAAAACAGCCGGGTGGTTTTTTAAGGGCGCGAACCCTACCACAAAAAATGGTCATATCCGAACGCATTTGCCAGCTTGTGTTCTCGGTGGCCGCCGTTTATACAATCGGCCTGTACACACGCATTATTTTCCTCCCTATTCATTACAAAAAGACGGGGGGAGCCTTCCTTTATGAGCGTTTCGGCAAGCAGAGGTCACCGTGGAGCAAGAAGCCTGGCAGGTATTGATTGTGGAGGACGATCAGCGTCTGGCCGAACTGACCCGCGATTACCTGGAAGCCAACGGCCTGCGCGTTTCGATCGAGGGCGATGGCGCCCTGGCCGCAGCGCGGATCCTCAAGGAACAGCCTGACCTGGTGATTCTCGACTTGATGCTTCCCGGCGAGGACGGCTTGAGCATCTGTCGCAAGGTCCGCGACCGCTACGACGGGCCGATCCTGATGCTGACCGCCCGCACCGACGACACCGATCAGATTCTGGGCCTCGATCTGGGGGCTGATGACTATGTGTGCAAACCGGTCCGTCCGCGGCTGCTGTTGGCGCGTATCCAGGCGTTGTTGCGCCGCAGCGAAGGGCCGGAAGTGGCCCCGGAAAAACAACGCCGCCTGCAATTCGGTCCGCTGGTGGTGGACAACGCATTGCGCGAAGCCTGGCTGCGTGATGTCAGCATCGAACTGACCAGCGCCGAATTCGATCTGCTGTGGCTGCTGGTGGACAACGCCGGGCGCATTCTGTCCCGGGAAGAGATCTTCACCGCACTGCGCGGCATCGGCTATGACGGCCAGGACCGCTCCATCGACGTGCGCATCTCGCGTATCCGCCCGAAAATCGGCGACGACCCGGACCACCCGCGATTGATCAAAACCATCCGTAGCAAGGGTTATCTGTTCGTTCCGGAAGCCTGCACCCTGTGAACTCGATCTTCCTGCGAATCTACGGCGGGATGTGCGCAGCACTGATCATGGTAGCGGTACTCGGCGTGCTCGCCCTGCACCTGCTTAACGAGGTGCGCAGCGAGCAATACCGTGAACGCCTGGCCCATGGCACATTCTCGCTGATGGCTGACAACCTGCAACCGATGAACCAGACCGAGCGCCACCGGGCGCTGCTGGTCTGGGAGCGGCTGCTGGGCATTCCACTCACGCTGAAGACGTTTGCCCAGACCGACCTCGATCTAACCCAGCGTACCCGCGTGCTCCGCGGCCAGGCGCTGGTGGAACAGACCGGGCCGCACGCAGCGAGGGTATACAGGCTGGTCAGTGACAAGGAACAGTTGATGCTGACCGGGGAGGTGCAGCAGATCAGCGAGCAATTGGCCCGGGCGACCATTTACCTGCTGGCTGACGAACTGGTGCGCGTTCCGGTGGCCGAGCAGCCCAGGCGCCTGGCCGAGCTCAAGGAAGACAAGGGCTTTGGCTTCGACTTGCGTCTGGTCACTGTTGATCAGGCGGACATGGACGAAGACCAGAGTCGGCGGGTGTCCGAGGGCGACACGGTGATGGCGCTGGGCAAGGAGGGCGATTCGATCCGGGTGTTTGCCGGCATGGTCGGTACCCCGTGGGTGCTGGAGATCGGTCCGCTGTACCAGATGAACCCTTACCCTGCACAGTGGCTGGTCCTGATCGCGGCCCTCGGCTTGAGCCTGATCGGGCTGATTGTCTACCTGCTGGTGCGCCAGCTGGAGCGCCGCTTACGCGGGCTGGAAGCCGCCGCCACCCGCATCGCCAAGGGCAGCCTGGAAACCCGGGTGCCAGCCCGCGGTGCGGACTCGGTAGGGCGCCTGGCGTCGGCCTTCAATGGCATGGCCGAACACTTGCAGCAGTTGCTGGCGATTCAGCGTGAACTGGTGCGCGCGGTGTCCCACGAGTTACGCACGCCAGTGGCGCGCCTGCGCTTTGGCCTGGAGATGATCGGCTCGGCCAAGACGCCTCAAGCGCTGCACAAGTATTGCGAGGGCATGGACCACGACATCGAGGACCTCGATAAGCTGGTGGACGAAATGCTTACCTACGCGCGCCTCGAGCAGGGTTCCCCGGCCTTGAATTTTCAGCGGATCGATCTGGATGCACTGGTCAGCCAGGTCATCGAGGAGCTGGCGCCACTGCGGGCCGGTGTCACGGTGCAACGAGGTCTGTGCCTGTCTGCCGCCGATTGTGATGACGCCTGGGTCGAGGCCGAACCGCGTTACCTGCACCGGGCGTTGCAGAACCTGGTGAGCAACGCCATGCGTCACGCAACGACCAGGGTGACTGTCAGCTATCAGGTGGGGCAACAGCGCTGCCGGATCGATGTCGAGGACGACGGGCCCGGCGTGCCAGAGGTGGCCTGGGAACGAATTTTCACCCCGTTTTTACGCCTGGACGACAGTCGCACCCGGGCCTCGGGTGGGCATGGGTTGGGGTTGTCGATCGTCCGGAGGATCATTCATTGGCACGATGGCCGTGCGCTGATCGGCAAGAGCAAGAGCCTGGGCGGCGCCTGTTTCAGTCTGAGCTGGCCGAGACATCAGGAAAAGCGTTGAGCCCCCTGTGGGAGCGGGCTGGCTTGCGATGGGGTCCTCTCGAGCACTGAAACCATCAGGCCTGGATACTGACCAGGCTCAACAACTGCCCGTCCATCACCGCAAACTGCGCTTGCAGCTCGGCCCCGTTACGCCATTCGCTGGACAGGTCCGTGAGTAATCGCAATTTCACCTCCCCGGCTTCGTCCCACTCGAGCACTTCGGCATGCTCGAAGTAAAAACGCTGCTGCACGATCGGATACAAGGCCTTGAACAGGCTTTCCTTTACCGAGAACGTCAGCGTCACCAGCATCGCCAGCTGCTCGCGCCGACCGGCCGCCATGCGCTTTAATTCAGGTGCCGTCAGTATTTCCCCGGCCAGCCGTTCGGCTCGCTCCGGGTTCAGGATATTTTCCAAGTCCATGCCCAGGCCGCGCCAGTGGGCTTTTTTCGCGACGATCGCTGCTGCACGCCCGGTGCTGTGGGTGATCGAACCACTGATGTGCGCCGGCCAGACCGGCGCCCGGTCTTCACCTATCGCCGGGCTGAAATCCAGCCCCTCCAGTTGCTGCAACGCCGCCCGGGCACACACCCGCCCGGCGAGAAACTCCGCCTGGCGTTTGGCGACCGAGCGCTGGATGCTGGCAGGCACGGCGATGGCACTGCGTGCAAAGTCATCGTTGGTCAGCAGCGTACTGTCGAAGTGAGTGCTGAGCAGGACAGTTTCGGGCAGCGCAAACGGCAGTGGCCAATGAGCGTCGAGTGGCGTGCAGCAGGCGGGCAGGGCGGGGGAATGGTTCATGTCAGGCATTTTGCCGGGTTGCCTCCTGGCTGGGTAGAGTCGAAGAGCTTTTGGCTGCTCCGGGTGACAAGGACGCTGCCTCGCCACCCAGACGTTCTCACCTTTCAGTCAGGAAAAGATTGTCTTGAGAAAGGCCTGCATGTCCGCCCAGGATTTTTCATCGGCAGCCTTGTTGTAACCGATATCCGGCCCGCCATGCTCCCCGTGACCGAGGCGGTCGGCATCCGGATTGCTGAAGCCGTGCTTGGCGCCTTCCAGGCTGACGAAGCGGTAGTCCGCGCCGGCCTTGTCCATTTCCGTCTTGAATGCCGCGACGTTGTCGGCAGTGACCATGCTGTCCAATGCCCCGTGCTCCACCAGGATTTTCGCCTTCACGGTTCCGGGTGACGCCGGCGTCTGGGTTACCAGCGCACCATGGAAGCTCACCACACCCGCTAACGGCACGCCCTGGCGTGCGGCGTTGAGCACCACCGCCCCACCGAAGCAGTAACCGATGGCCGCGAGTTTTTGTGGGTCGGTCTGCGGTTGTTGTTTCAACAGGTCAAGCCCGGCCTGAAAGCGCCCACTCGCCGTCGAGCTGTCCTTGAGAGCGGCCTGCATGAAGGCCATGGCGTCTTTGGGGTGCTCGGTGTTCTTGCCATCGCCATACATGTCGATGGCCAGGGCGCTGTATCCCAGGCCTGCCAGATCGCGGGCGCGGCGTTTGGCGTAGTCGTTGAGTCCCCACCATTCATGCACCACCACAACCCCCGGGCGCGGGCCCTTGATCGAGTCGTCGTAGGCGTAATAACCGATGAGCCGGGTGCCGTCGGCGCTTTGGTAGGGGATTTCCCGGGTCTGGATGGCCGCCTGGCTGAGTCCGCTCAAGGCGTTTAATACGAGGGCAAGAAACGCGCGCATGGTTGGATCTCCCGCAAGTCAGTCATCGAAAAAGGTCGGTTCTGTCTGGTTCAGCCCAGGTTCAGAAGGTGTTCAGGGTGAGTTCAGGGCGAGCTGAGTAATCTTCTCCCATACCCAACAAGCACATGACAACACAAGGAAACACCTAATGACTGGATTCAAAAAATTGCTGCTGGCTATCACCGTTATGGGCGCGAGTACCGCTGCCATGGCCAATGACAACTTCGTCAGCTTTACTCTTGGACAGACCAGCGACAAGATCAAAAAGTCCCATGCCATGAACAGCAACTTCAACCACCCGAGCGCCGCCGCGATCGACAAAAGCACTACTTTTGGTGTTCGCGTCGGTCAGCAAAACAGCCAAGGTCGCTACTACGCCACATACGACAACGTGTCGGACATGAACCACGACGGCCTGAACCTGCGCCAGGAAAACCTCTTGGGTAGCTATGATGTGTTCTACCCGGTGGGCGGTAGCACCAAGCTGTTTGGCGGTGCCACCGCCGGTTTGGCCAAATTGTCGCAGGAAACACGAGGCTTCAGCCGCGACAGCAATATTGGCTATGCCATCGGAGGGCAGTTGGGGATCTTGCAACAGGTTTCTCAAAAAACCTCGTTGGAACTGGGTTACCGTTATCTACGTAGCAATGCCAGCACCGAATTGAGCCGTGGCGGTAGCAAGAAGGGCTCGGTGGATTTGACCAGCAGCGCCCAGACGTATCTGGCGGCGAACTACGCTTTCTAAGCGGTACATCGCGAAAGGTTTGCGCCGTATCAACCTGAACAGGGGGATGCGGCGTCGCCGTGTTAACCATAGAGGTGCGCTGTCGTGCCTCGGCAGATGTTGATGTGTGCCTGGGAGGGCGTTATGAAATTGCTGGTCGTAGAAGATGAAGCGCTGTTGCGCCATCACCTGCAAACCCGCCTCACGGACAGTGGTCATGTGGTGCAGTCCGTGGCCAATGCGGAAGAGGCCCTCTACCAGGCCGAGCAATTCAACCATGATCTCGCGGTGATCGACTTGGGGCTGCCAGGCATGGGCGGGCTCGACCTTATTCGCCAGTTGCGTTCGCAGGGCAAGGTCTTTCCCATCCTGATTCTGACCGCCCGCGGTAATTGGCAGGATAAAGTCGAAGGCCTTGCCGCTGGCGCCGACGATTACGTGGTCAAGCCGTTTCAGTTCGAGGAGCTGGACGCCCGGCTCAATGCCCTGTTGCGCCGCTCCAGTGGCTTTACCCAGTCAACGATCGTGGCTGGGCCGTTGCTGCTCGACCTCAATCGCAAGCAGGCCTGCCTGGATGATCAACCGTTGGCACTGACCGCCTATGAGTACCGCATCCTGGAGTATTTGATGCGCCACCATCAGCAGGTGGTACCCAAGGACCGCTTGATGGAGCAACTCTACCCTGATGATGACGAGCGCGATCCGAACGTCATTGAAGTCTTGGTGGGACGCCTGCGCCGCAAGCTCGAGGGGCCTGGCGGATTTAAACCGATCGATACCGTCCGTGGCCTCGGCTACCTGTTTACCGAGCGCTGCACTTGATTCGTTCGCTACGTGTGCGCTTGATGCTCGCTGCCACGATCCTGGCAGTGTTGTTCATGCTGGCGTTACTGCCGGCGATGCAGGGCGCTTTCAGTCTGGCATTGCAAGACTCCATCGAACAGCGCCTGGCGTCGGACGTCACCACGTTGATCTCTGCCGCCCGTGTTGAAGACAACCGACTGAAGATGCCGGAGCAACTGCCTGACGAGCGGTTCAACCTGACTGACGGCCGGCTGCTGGGTTACATCTACGATCGCGATGGTCACCTGGTCTGGCGCTCGAACGGTACCCAGGAGGAACACATCAATTACACGCCCCGTTACGACGGGCGCGGCAACGAGTTCGCCAGAATTCGCGAAGCCAATGGCCAGGAGTTTTTCGTCTACGACGTCGAGGTCAAGTTGCTCGGCGGCCAGAGCGCGGCGTTCAGTATCGTCGCTTTGCAGCCGGTACGTGAGTACGAGTTCACCCTCGACGGGCTGCGGGAAAATCTCTACCTGGGCTTCGGCGCTGCACTGCTGGTGCTGCTGGCGTTGCTGTGGATCGGCCTGACCTGGGGCTTGCGCGCGTTGCGCCGGCTGAGCCAGGAACTGGACGAAATCGAAGGCGGAACCCGTGAAAGCCTGAGTGAGCAACATCCCCGTGAACTGCTGCGTCTGACCGGCTCCCTCAACCGTTTGCTGCACGGTGAACGTGAGCAACGCAGTCGCTACCGTGATTCCCTCGATGACCTGGCCCATAGCCTGAAAACGCCCCTGACTGTTCTTCAGGGAGTCAGCGAAGACATGGCGCAGCGTCCTGAAAATCGCGAACAGGCCTGGGTGCTGCAAACCCAGATTGAGCGCATGAGCCAGCAGATCAGCTACCAGTTACAACGGGCCAGCCTGCGCAAGAGTGGTCTGGTACGCCATCAGGTGCTCTTGCGCCCGGTATTGCAAAGCCTGTGTGACACGTTGGACAAGGTGTATCGCGACAAGCGTGTGCAGGTGTCCTTTGACCTGCCAGAGCCTTGCTATGTGCCAATAGAACAGGGGGCGCTGCTGGAAATGTTGGGCAACCTGCTGGAGAACGCCTATCGCCTGTGCCTGGGTGAGGTGCGAGTCAGTATGCGCGACACCGCAGAGGGCATCGAATTGTGCGTCGAGGATGACGGTCCCGGTGTGCCTTCGGACCAGCGTGCGCGAATTCTGCGGCGTGGCGAGCGTCTGGATCGTCAGCATCCGGGGCAGGGGATCGGCCTGGCCGTGGTCAAGGACATCATCGAAAGCTACAGCGCGAAGCTGACCCTCGACGACTCGCCCATGGGGGGGGCGGCGTTCCGGATTCATTTTCCGGTGCTCTAGAGTGCTCAGTTTTCCTGCGCCCGATAGGCTCCCGGCGTCAATCCGGTCCATTTCTTGAACGCCCGGTGGAACGCAGATGGCTCGGAGAATCCCAGTTGTTCGGCGATCTGTTGCAACGACAGGTCTGAGCGGCTCAGGTGGTAAATCGCGATGTCCCGGCGCAGTTGATCCTTCAACCCTTGAAAACTTGTACCTTCCTCGCGCAAATGCCTGCGCAGGGTCTGCGGGCTGATGTTCAGGTGCGCGGCCACTGCTTCCAGGTCAGGCCAGCGCGAACTGTCCCGACTGAGCAGTCGTCTCAGCCGGCTGCTCAAGCTGTTGCCATCGTCGGGGCGTGCCAGCAGGTCGGCAGGCGAGCGCTGCAGAAAGTGCTTGAGGGTGCGCTCGTCCTGCAACAGCGGCCTATCCAGGTAACGGCTGTGGAACACCAGGCTGCTCTGCCTGGCGGCAAATTCGAGGTGGCAGGAGAACAGCAGGTCATATTCGGCGCCGTGTTCGGGACGCGCATAGCTGAATGTCGCCTGTTCCAGCAGGATGCGCTGGCCAATCAGCCAGCTACCCAGTCGATGCCAGACCATCAGCTGGCTTTCGGTGAGGAAGTGGTCCGGATCACGGAACTGCGAATCGTCCAGGCTGAGGCGGATCATTTCGCCCTCGCGGCTGATGGTCAGGCGCGGGCCGTCGGGGAATAGGCTATAAAACAATAAGCCGCGATGCAGGGCCTTATCCAGATTACGGCAGTGGATCAGGGCGTGACACATCATCGCGAAGCTGCCGGGCCGACTGACTGTTGGCCCGAAACCGAGAAATTCGTCATCCAGCGCTGCCCATAGTCCCTGGAGCAGTCGGGTAAATTGCTCTGGAGCAATCCGCGCACGGGGCTCCTCAAGCAGCTCGGGACTAATGCCCAGTTGCTGGAGCAGGCCTGAATAATCGTACCCGCTTCGGCGAGCACCACCGAGGGCGGCGCGGGCGAAGTGGCTGGCGATGGTGCGTTCGCGCATAGAGTGAAAGTCCGTCCGTTGAACGGCGGATAGTAGACACGAGACTGGCGTCTCAACAAGGCGGATATCCGCCAATTTACCGGACGTCATCGGGCTGATGGGCGGAAATCCGCCACTTGCGCCCGGCGCCCCGGGGATGCTGAAAAACTTGCAAGGCTTGATGTCCAACGGCTTGCAGGCAGTTTTATAAAGGTGGCACGGGCCTTGCGATGTAACGGGTAGATGTCTGCCATCGCGCAGCTCGAAAAAACAAATCCCTCCAGTGCAGGAGGGTTCGCAATTCAGGTGTCAGGGACAACAGATGGATGTTGTTCGCGGGCACTCTTGAGGAACTTTGCAATGACGACTCGTCAGCCACTGTACAAATCCCTGTATTTCCAGGTGATCGTTGCCATCGCCATCGGCATCCTGCTCGGTCACTTCTATCCGCAGACCGGCGTAGCCCTCAAGCCGCTGGGTGACGGGTTCATCAAACTGATCAAAATGATCATTGCCCCCATCATCTTCTGCACCGTCGTCAGCGGTATTGCTGGCATGCAGAACATGAAGTCGGTCGGCAAGACTGGCGGTTACGCGCTGCTCTATTTCGAAATCGTTTCGACCATCGCCCTGCTGGTTGGCCTGGTGGTGGTGAACATCGTGCAGCCAGGCAACGGCATGCACATTGATGTGAGCACTCTGGATGCGTCCAAAGTCGCCCAGTATGTGGCGGCTGGTGCTGATCAAAGCGTCGTTGGCTTCCTGCTGAATGTGATCCCGTCCACCATCGTGGGTGCGTTCGCCACCGGCGACATCCTGCAAGTGCTGATGTTCTCGGTGATCTTCGGTTTCGCCCTGCATCGCCTGGGTGCCTACGGCAAGCCGCTGCTGGACTTCATTGATCGCTTTGCCCATGTCATGTTCAACATCATCAACATGATCATGAAGCTTGCGCCCATCGGTGCCTTCGGTGCGATGGCATTCACCATCGGTGCCTACGGCGTTGGCTCGCTGGTGCAGCTGGGTCAACTGATGGCCTGCTTCTACATCACCTGCCTGCTGTTCATCCTGATCGTATTGGGCGGTATCGCCCGCGCCCACGGCTTCAGCGTGCTGAAAGTGATTCGCTACATCCGTGAAGAACTGCTGATCGTGCTGGGTACTTCTTCTTCGGAATCGGTACTGCCGCGCATGCTGATCAAGATGGAACGTCTGGGCGCTAAGAAATCCGTGGTAGGTCTGGTGATCCCGACCGGCTACTCGTTCAACCTCGACGGTACAGCCATCTACCTGACCATGGCTGCGGTGTTCATTGCCCAGGCAACCGATACCCACATGGACATCACTCACCAGATCACCCTGCTGGTGGTGTTGCTGCTGTCCTCCAAAGGGGCTGCCGGCGTGACCGGGAGCGGTTTCATTGTGCTGGCCGCGACCTTGTCCGCCGTTGGCCACCTGCCAGTTGCCGGCCTGGCGCTGATCCTTGGTATCGACCGCTTCATGTCTGAAGCCCGAGCCCTGACCAACCTGGTGGGCAACGCCGTTGCGACCCTGGTCGTGGCCAAGTGGGTCAAGGAACTGGACGTCGATGTCATGCAAGCCGAACTGGCTTCCGGCGGTCGTGGTATTGCCGAAGAGCGTGAAGAGGACGACCTGGGCGTAGCCGAAGGTCCGACCCCAAGCAACGTCAAATAAGACTGCTGTTTTGACAAAACCCGCTTCGGCGGGTTTTTCATGGTTGGGATTTGAGCGCAACGGTCACTGCGACTGATGCATCCGGTAATTGCTGCAATGCCATCGTCTGCCTAGGCTTGGGGGAACGCATTGGAGGTTACTCATGTTCGGGCCACTGGCTTCACTGAAGATCCTGGATTTTTCGACGCTGTTACCCGGGCCGTTCGCCTCGCTGTTGCTGGCGGACATGGGGGCGCACGTGTTGCGCATCGAGTCGCCGACTCGCATGGACCTGCTCCGGGTGTTGCCACCCCACGACCAGGGTGTGTCGGCGAGCCATGCTTATCTCAATCGCAACAAGCGCAGCCTGGCGCTGGACCTCAAGCAGCCTGAAGCCCTGGAAGTCATCAGGCAGTTGCTGCACGACCACGACATCCTGCTCGAGCAGTTTCGCCCTGGGGTCATGGAGCGCCTGGGCCTGGGTTATGAAGCCCTCAAGGCAATCAACCCCAGGCTGATTTATGTATCGATCACCGGTTACGGACAGACCGGCCCCTACAAGGATCGCGCCGGCCACGACATCAATTACCTGGCGCTGGCGGGGCTGGCCAGCCATACCGGCCGGGCCGACAGTGGGCCATTGCCACTGGGCATGCAGGTGGCCGACATCGCGGGAGGCTCGCTGCATGGTGTGATCGGCCTGCTGGCTGCGGTGATTGCGCGCCAGCAGACGGGGCTGGGGCAATACCTGGATGTCAGCATGACCGATTGCGCGTTCACCCTGAATGCCATGTCTGGTGCGGGTTTCCTGGCCTGTGGTGAGGAGCCTGCGCGGGAAAACCAGGTACTCAATGGTGGCAGTTTCTACGATTACTACAGGTCTCGCGACGGGCGCTGGTTGTCGGTGGGGAGCCTGGAGCCTGCGTTCATGAAGCAGTTGTGTACGGCGTTGGGCCTGGAAGACATGGCTAAACTGGCGCTGTCACCACAACCGGAGCATCAGAAAAAGCTCAAGGACGCGTTGAGGATTGAATTCGAGAAACACGACTTTGCCGAATTGAGCGCGCTGTTTGCCGAGCTCGATGCATGCGTCGAGCCGGTATTGAGCCTGGGTGAGGCGGTGCGGCATCCGCAACTGCAAGCGCGCCAGGTGGTCACGCAGGTGCCCCGCGGAGATGGCACGACCCAGGCGCAGATCGCCTGTGCGCTGAAGTTCTCTGAAGGCTTGCCGGAGCCCAGACATATCGGTGCGCAGCTGGGGGCACATACGGATGAGGTGTTGCGGGAGTTGGGGTTCAGCGCCGAGCGGATCCTGGACTTACGGCGTGCCAAGGTGGTTCTGTAGCGGCCTTGAGCACGGCATCGCGAGCAAGCTTTGCTCCCACAGGCAAAGCCTTCACTCATCCATTGCCCTGTGAAAGCAAGTTTGCTTCCACAGGATAGCCTTCACTTAGCCATTGCCCTGTGGAAGCAAAGCTTGCTCGCGATGGGGCCGGCACTGTCACTGCAAAAAAAAGGTACTACTCGACCCGCATCTCCCCACTGAACACCAAGGTGTTGCGGCACCGGCGGCACAGATACCGGCGGCCCTGCCTCACCAGGCCGTGACGCTGGGCAGAAAACGGGAAGTCACTGTCGGCGCACGGGCATTTGTAGATATAGCGGGTGACACTGCGTCGTTTGACGTCATAGGTGTGGCAGCGGTTGGGCGGCAGTTCGTAAACCCCGCGCATGATCAGCTGCCACTCTTCGCCATGGGGCTGGATGCGGTCGCCGAACAGTTGATGGGCAATCAGGTGCGCCACTTCGTGAGCCACGGTCTGCTTGAGGAAATCGTCGGTATTTTCCCGATACAGCTGCGGGTTGAAGCGCAGCAGGTTCTCGTGCAAATGCGCGACACCGGCTTTCTGCCCGCGCAGCTTGAGGCTCACCACAGGGCGTTTGAATGAACGTTTAAAGAAGGATTCAGCGAGTTGGTAGCAATCTTCGACGCGGGTATTGAGTTGCTCGGGCATGCTTGATGGGTCTCCAGAGACGTCGAGTATGCCGCAACCCCGGGTGGTTGCGAATCGTCCGGGCGCCGAATGGTCGTGGCCGATCAAATCCCGGACATTAAGAGGCCGCCTTACGGCGGCCTGTATTGGCAGATATTTTTTATAAGAAGTCAGTTGGTATAGACGGGCCCCACGCCCAGTCCCCAAACAATCACCGTGAACGCCATGATGGCCACGAGCACCACCAACCCTACGGCCAGTACAGAACTCGAAAACAGGAAACCTTCGTCCGATGGAATGTTCATGAAGGTCGGCAGGCCGACATACAACAGGTACACGGTGTAGCAAATGGCTGCGGTGCCGACGACCATTCCCAGCCACATGTGCGGATACAGCGCCGCCAGGCCGCCAATGAACAGCGGCGTTGCGGTATAGGTCGCGAAGGCAACACAGCGGGCCAGGCTCGGGTTGGCATCATAGGTGCGAGCCATCCAGTGCACGAACGCGCCCATCACGGCCACGCCGCCAAGCATCGCCAGGTAAGACATGATGGTCATCCACAGCGCGCTTTCCTGGGTCAGCATCACGGGTGCCCGGTTGCCGATGACCCAACCCACCTGGGTGGTGCCAATAAACGCCGACACGGCCGGAATCGCCGCGAGAATCAGGGTGTGTGTGAGATACATGTGGCTGATGCTTTCCTCCTGGTCGCCACGGATCTCTTTCCATTCTTGGTCAGGGTGGGTGAAGAGCCCCACTACGTGATGGATCATGCCAGTCACTCCTCTTGTTTTTACCATCGCCCCCCGGTGGAGCGCCTACGGGCCAAGGTGGCCAAGTAAGGGATAGGTCTGGATAGTCATGCGACCTTATGTCGCAGTATAGGAAGGACTTAACCGTAGAGGTGATAGGGCTTAGAGCAAATTGCGCTGTAAATGCCCGACTTAATCGCGATGGGTTTGTGTGTTGGCCGGGGTATTACGCCGAGATCGGCTTTTTGCGTAAAATGCTCGCCTTTCGTCACACCTCACGGATTTCGCGTCATGGGCACTCTTACCGTCAACCAGAACAAACTGCAGAAGCGCCTTCGCCGCCAGGCGGGTGAAGCTGTCGCCGATTTCAACATGATTGAAGATGGCGATAAGGTGATGGTGTGCCTGTCCGGCGGCAAGGACAGTTACACCATGCTCGATGTGCTGCTGCATTTGCAGAAGGTGGCTCCGATCAGGTTCGACATCGTCGCCGTGAACATGGACCAGAAGCAGCCGGGTTTCCCCGAGCATGTCCTGCCGGCCTACTTGAAGGCGTTGGGCGTCGAGTATCACATCGTCGAGAAAGACACTTATTCGGTGGTCAAGGAACTGATCCCGGAAGGCAAGACCACTTGCTCGCTGTGCTCGCGCTTGCGCCGTGGCACGCTGTACACCTTTGCCGATGAAATTGGCGCGACCAAGATGGCCCTCGGTCATCACCGCGACGACATTGTCGAAACGTTTTTCCTGAACATGTTCTTCAATGGCTCGCTCAAGGCCATGCCGCCAAAATTGCGCGCCGATGATGGCCGCAACGTGGTGATTCGCCCGCTGGCGTATTGCAACGAAAAGGACATCCAGGCTTATTCGGACTTCAAGCAATTCCCGATCATTCCGTGCAACCTCTGTGGTTCTCAGGAGAACCTGCAGCGTCAGGTGGTCAAGGACATGCTGCTGGAGTGGGAGCGCAAGACCCCGGGACGCACCGAGAGCATTTTTCGCAGCTTGCAGAATGTGATCCCGTCACAGCTGGCCGATCGCACCTTGTTCGACTTCACCAGTCTCAAGATCGATGAAGCCGCCGCGTCGCGGTTCGTCAACGTTGTCAACCTCTGATCAAAACACCGGTTTTACTTTTTTAATCCTCAGGAGAGGGCATGCGCGATTACAAGTGGCTGCACGAATACTGCCTGAACCGCTTCGGTTCGGCAGCTGAACTGGAAGCCCATCTGCCCGTTCCCAAGTCACCTGCGCAGTTGCGCAAGATCAGTGATGATCGTTACCTGTCCACCATGGCCTTGCGCGTTTTCCGCGCCGGGCTCAAGCACAGTCTGGTGGACGCCAAATGGCCGGCCTTCGAGGAAGTGTTCTTCAGGTTCGACCCGGAAAAAGTCGTGCTGATGAGTGCCGAACATCTGGAGCGCCTGATGCAGGATGCGCGGATCATCCGGCATTTGGGCAAACTCAAGAGCGTGCCGCGCAACGCGCAGTTCATCCTCGATGTCGCCCACGAGCAGGGCAGTTTCGGGGCGATGATTGCCGATTGGCCGGTGACCGATATCGTCGGGCTGTGGACCTTCCTGAAAAAGCGTGGCCATCAGTTGGGGGGGCTGTCGGCGCCGCGATTCCTGCGGATGGTCGGCAAGGACACGTTCGTGCCGAGCTATGACGTGGTGGCGGGGTTGAATGCGCAAAAGATCGTCGACAAGGTCCCGACCAGCCAGCGCGACCTGGCCCTGGTGCAGGATGTGTTCAACCAGTGGCATGAGCAGAGTGGCGGGCGGGCGATGAGCCAGATTTCGATGATGCTGGCATATACCGTGAATCATTGAGAGCGAGTTGAACCCTTCGCGAGCAAGCCCGCTCCCGCCGGGGATTGGGGTTGTGCACAAATCCCCTGTGGGAACGGGCTTGCCCGCGAAGGCGATCTATCAGGCGACGGAGATGTCACCTTCACCCGCCAACTTGCGATTGAGCTGAAACCGCCACCGCACATACATCAGTGCCGAGCAGAACACCGCCACGCTCGCGCCCATCTCCAACAGGCCAAACAATTGCCGGTTCGGGTCATAGGCCGCCAGTGCGCCCTTGATGAAATACAGGTTCACCACAAAACACATCCACGAATGCCCGCGGGCGCTGCCCAGGATCATCCCTGGTGCCAGCAGCAACAGCGGCACCAGCTCGATCAGCAGGATCACCCACGGTCGCGCGCCATGCAGGTCGGCGATCAGCAGGTAATAAACGCACAGCAAGCCCACCAGCCCCAGATAGCACAGCAGGCTGATCACTCGCATGGCCCGAACCCGCGGTTCGAGCCATTCAATGGACGGCAATACCTTCGGCTTTTTCGCCACGTCAGTTCCCCAGCTTTTGCGCAGTCTTTGCCAGCCGCAGGCCCAACGCCCGGCACAGCGCCACTTCGTGTTCATTAAGGCCGCTTTTGCCATCTGCCCCGGCGTGGTGACTGGCACCATAGGGCGTACCGCCTCCGCGGGTTTCCAGCAGGGCCGATTCGCTGTACGGCAGGCCGGTGATCAACATGCCGTGGTGCAGCAACGGCAGCATCATCGAGAGCAGCGTGGTTTCCTGGCCGCCATGAAGGCTCGCGGTGGAAGTGAATACACCGGCCGGCTTGCCGACCAAAGCGCCGGTCAGCCACAGGTTGCTGGTGCCGTCGAGAAAATACTTGAGTGGCGCGGCCATGTTGCCAAAGCGAGTCGGGCTGCCAAGCGCCAGGCCTGCGCAGTTTTTCAGGTCGTCGAGGCTCGCATACAGCGCACCTTCTGCCGGAATATCTGGCGATACGGCCTCGCATTCGGTGGAGATCGCCGGGACCGTTCGCAAGCGAGCCTCCATCCCGGACTGCTCAACGCCACGGGCGATCTGCCGGGCCATTTCATTGGTCGAGCCACTGCGGCTGTAATACAGCACCAGAATGTACGGCGCGCTCACGGCAGCAACTCCAGCACGTTCTCCGGTGGCCGGCCGATCACGGCTTTGTCGCCTACCTCAAGAATCGGCCGCTCCATCAGCTTCGGGTGCGCGGCGATGGCTGCGATCAATTGTGCTTCGCTGAGGCTGGCGTCGGCCAGGTTGAGGGTCTTGTATTCGTCCTCGCCGGAGCGCAGCAGTTGCCGGGCGCCGATGCCGAGTTTTTTCAGCAGGCTCTGGATTTGCGCGGCGTCCAGCGGCGTTTCCAGGTAGCGCACTACCTCAGGTGTCAGGCCGCGGGCCTGGAGCAGTTCGAGCGCACCGCGGGATTTCGAGCAGCGCGGGTTGTGATAAAGCGTCAGATCGGTCATGTGCGGGTCGCATCTTGCGTAAGGTGGCGGCTATTCTAACTGTGCGGCGCGTATTCCAGAACCTCGGGAGGCAATGGGTCGCGGCAGTATTCTTTTTTTGACAAGGATCACGACATGAACAGACGACTGGCAGCGACACTGGTGATCATCGGCACATTATTGCTGGGGGGGTGTGGCAACGATTACGGGGTCGACCAGAACGGCCGGAAAGTGGCTGCCGAGCGTCTGGACAAACAATGGCTGGTGCTCAACTACTGGGCCGAGTGGTGCGGGCCGTGCCGCACCGAGATTCCAGAACTCAATGCCCTGGCCGAGCAGCTCAAGGACAAAAACATCGGCGTGTTCGGGGTCAACTTCGATAACGTGCAGGGCGAAGAACTGAAAAGCGCCAGTGAGAAGCTGGGCATCGGCTTCACGGTGCTGGCACAGGATCCTGCAGAGCTGTTCGAGGTGCCGCGCAGCGAGGCGTTGCCGGTGACCTACATCATCGACGACAAGGGCAAGGTGCGTGAGCAATTGATGGGTGAGCAGACAGCGGCGGGGCTGCTGGCGAAGCTGGAGGCGTTGCAGGCCAGGAATTAAGGGGGCTCAGGAATAGATCGCAGCCTTCGGCAGCTCCTACGGTGTTCAGCGGTCTCCGAAGGCTGCGATCTTTTCAGGATTTAACCCTCTTCAAGCCACCAGCGCATCGGCTTGCCTTCAGCCGGCCAGAAGCGCACCTGGTCGATCGGTGACACATCCCAGCGCTGCACGTGCTCCAGGGCCTGGAGGAAACGTTTCTCCTGCTCCATCAACGCCGGCGCGCAGAGTTTGCGGGTGCTGCCGACCTTGCCGAAGCTCAGCTTGTCGCCTTCCAGGGTGTAGGGCGCGAACCAGTGGTTGCAGCCGCCATTGCCATAGGCACGACCGTCTTCACCCAGGGTGATGGTCAGGTGGCTGTAGTCCATCAAAGGACGTTCGCCGATCCACTCCAGAATGTAGCTGCGGTTCTGTTGCAGTTGCACCGGTTGAGCGGCGCAGCCCAGCAGGCTGGCGCCAACCAATGCGGTCAGGGCAAGGCGTTTCATCACGCAGGCTCCTGGCATTTCGGGCACAGGTGCTTCTGACCGACAGTGCTCCAGCCCAACTCGGCGATCCGCGCAGTGGCAGCTGGCTTTTCAGCCTTGTTGCCCAGCTTGGCGTCGACTGCAAACTCGAAACTCAGCTCTTTGGCACAACTGTCGCAGTTGACTTTCCAGGTGTGGATCGCCAGTTCGCCGAACACCGGGCCACTGGCCACCGCCACCCATTGCCCGGGTGGGTTGATCAGGTGGCGAACCGTTTCCACGGTCAGGCGCATGGCCAGGTCCTTGCTGCCTTTGAGCGTCACGACCAGCACGTCATTGTTGCGAATCGAGCCACCGTTGCCGGTGACCTGATAACGCCCTGGGACCAGGGCGCGGCATTCGGTGAGGGTGTGCTGCGGGTTCATCAGGGTATAGCGGAAATCGTGTTCGACCATGGGTCCTCCAAATATGCGCGGCATGCTAGCACGGACATCCGCTGATCATGGTGTGGGCCTTCGACCTTCGATCCGGTTCAACCGGCATCCACCTGATTTTGCGGGGTTCCGGCCGCCCACGCGGCAATATTCTGCAATGTAGTGGCGGCAATCGCGCCCAATGCTTCGCGCGTCAGGAAGGCCTGGTGCGCGGTAATGATCACGTTCGGAAAGGTCAGCAGCCGCGCCAGCACGTCATCCTGCAACGGCAGGTCGGAGCGGTCCTCGAAAAACAGTTGCGCCTCCTCTTCATAGACATCCAGGCCCAGGTAACCCAGTTGCCCATCCTTGAGTGCGTCAATCAGTGCCGGCGTATCCACCAGGCCACCGCGCCCGGTGTTGATCAGCATGGCGCCGGGTTGCATGTGCGCCAGTGATTCACGGTTGATCAGGTGCTTGCTCTGGTCGTTGAGCGGGCAGTGCAGGCTGATGATCTGCGACTCGGCGAGCAATTGCGGCAGGCTCAGGTAGCGAGCGCCGAGGGCTTCGACCTGCGGGTTGGGGTAGGGGTCATACGCCAGCAACTGGCAGCCAAACCCGTGCATGATTTTCGCCAAAGTCGCACCGATCTGCCCGGTGCCGACAATGCCGACGGTTTTGCCCACCAGATCGAAGCCGGTCAGGCCGTGCAGGCTGAAATCCCCTTCGCGGGTGCGGTTGTAGGCGCGGTGCAGGCGCCGATTGAGCGCCAGGATCAGCGCTACCGCGTGTTCGGCCACGGCATGCGGCGAGTAGGCGGGCACGCGCACGACGGGCAGGTCCAGACGCTTGGCCGCGGCCAGGTCGACGTGGTTGTAGCCGGCCGAGCGCAGCGCGATCAGGCGCGTGCCTCCCGCAGCGAGGCGTTCGAGCACGGGCGCGCTGAGGTCATCATTGATGAAGGCGCAAACCACCTCGTGGTCTTCAGCCAGGGCCACTGTATCGATGCTCAGGCGCGCGGGTTGAAACTGCAGTTCGAGGTCGGCGGGGAGCTCGGCGGCAAGAAAACTGTCGCGGTCGTAGGTTTGGCTGCTGAATAAAAGGGTGCGCATCGGATCCTCCGGTTGATCAGCGTTCGGTCAGGCGTTGATGCGGGCCTGTGCCGCCAGGCGATTGATCGCCCGGTCGAGCTCCTCGAGGGCACTGTAGGCGCGCGGGTCTTGCTGCTTGAGCAGGGTTTCGCTGCGTTGGCAGGCGGCGCGCAATTGCGGCACGCCACAGTAGCGGGTCGCACCATGCAGCCGGTGGACCCGCTCGATCAGCGCGTTGTGGTCGTCGATGTCCCGGGCAAACCGAATGGCTTCGCGGTCGGCTTCCAGGGACGCGAGCAACATGGCCAGCATATCCGCCGCCAGGTCTGCCTTGCCGGCAGCCAGGCGCAAGCCTTCCTCGTGATCGAGCACCTGCAGTTCCGGGGCGCCGCTGTGTCGATCGCCCGCGCGTTCGGGCCCCTGATTGCGCAGGGCCAGGCCACTCCACTTCAACACCACCTGCGCCAGTTGCCGCTCACTGATCGGCTTGGTCAGGTAGTCATCCATGCCGCTTTGCAGCAGGGCGCGTTTTTCGTTGGCCATGGCATGGGCGGTCAGCGCGACGATCGGCAGCGGCGTGCAGTGGCGCTCACTCTCCCATTGGCGAATCGCTTCTGTGCTCTGGCGCCCATCCATCCCGGGCATTTGCACATCCATGAGCACCAAATCGAAGGTCTCGCTCTGTACCGCCTTGATTGCAGCAAAGCCACTTTCCACCGCCAGCACCTTGGCGCCCATGTCTTCGAGCAGGGTTTGCACCAGCAACAGGTTGGCCGGGTTGTCGTCGACACACAGCACTTTGGGCGCCCGACTGGACAACGGCTCGTCCGGCTCGCTGCGGATGTGGCGCGGGTTGACCAGGTCGGACAGCGCCCGTCGCAGTTTGCGGGTGCAGGCCGGTTTGGCCTGGAGCTGACTGTGGGGGTTGGGCACGGACAGGTGGAACAGCGTCTGTTCGGTGGTCGGGCACAGCACCAGCACTTTGCAGCCCAGGTGTTCGAGGTCCCAGATGTGCTGGTTGAGGCGTTCGGGTGGCATGTCTTTGCTGGTAATGCCCAGCACAGCGAGGTCGATCGCCTGCTCGGTCTGGTGCACACCGGTCACGCCATTGGCCAGGCTTTCCAGCGTGTTGAAAGGCGTCACCGCAAGACCGCAGTCTTCCAGTTGGTGCTGCAGGGCCTGGCGCGCCAGCTCATGGTTCTCCAGCACCGCAACGCGGCGCCCCAGCAGCGGCGGGCCGGGCAGGTCCTCGGCGTCGTCGCGGGTCTTGGGCAGGCTCAGGCTGATCCAGAATTCCGAGCCTTCGCCCGGGGTGCTGTCGACGCCGATCTCGCCGCCCATCTGCTCGATCAGGCGCTTGGAGATCACCAGGCCCAGGCCGGTGCCGCCGGGTTGCCGCGACAGTGAGTTGTCGGCCTGGCTGAAGGCCTGGAACAAGGCGCGTACGTCCTGGCTCGACAGGCCGATGCCGGTGTCCTGAATACTGATGCGCAGTTGCACGCTGTCTTCATGCTCATCTTCGAGCATGGCACGGGCGACGATGGTGCCTTCGCGGGTGAACTTGATTGCATTGCTCACCAGGTTGGTGAGGATCTGCTTGAGTCGCAGCGGATCGCCTACCAGCGACAACGGCGTGTCGCGATAAACCAGGCTGACCAGCTCCAGCTGTTTGGCGTGGGCGGCGGGGGCGAGGATGGTCAGGGTGTCCTGCAACAGGTCGCGCAGGTTGAACGGAATATGGTCGAGCACCAGCTTGCCGGCTTCGATCTTGGAGAAGTCGAGAATCTCGTTGATGATGCCCAGCAGACTGTCGGCGGACTTTTCGATGGTGCCCAGGTAGTCGAGTTGCCGCGGGGTCAATTCGCTTTTTTGCAGCAAGTGCGTGAAACCCAGGATGCCGTTGAGCGGGGTGCGGATTTCATGGCTCATGTTGGCCAGGAACTCGGACTTGATCCGGCTCGCTTCCAGGGCTTCCTTGCGCGCCAGGTCCAGCTCGATGTTCTGGATTTCGATGGTTTCCAGGTTCTGGCGCACGTCTTCGGTGGCCTGGTCGACGCTGTGCTGGAGTTCTTCCTGGGCGTTTTGCAGGGTCCCGGCCATACGGTTGATGCCCGCCGCCAGTTCGTCCAGCTCCTGACTGCCGAGGGGTGGCAGGCGGGTCTCCAGGTGGCCGTCCTTGAGTTGCGCCACGGCCTGCTTGATCTGGCCGATCGGGCGGTTGATGGTACGGCCCATGCGCAAGGCCAGCAGCGCCGCACCGCCCAGGCCCGCGACAATCAGCAGCAGGCTGGCAAACAGGCTGCGATAACCACGCAGCAGCATGCCATTGTGGGACAGTTCGAGTTCAACCCAGCCGAGCAGGCGATTAGCCTCGTCGGGGATCAGGTCGCCGGCCAGGTTGCGGTGCTTGCCGAAGACCGGCAGCAGGTAGCGCGTCGCGTCATTGCCGCTGCGGCGCAGCAGTTGCGAGCCGTCGCCCAGGGGGGCCTGATTGAGCATGGTCGGGCCGGCGTGAGCCAGCGGCGTGCGGTCGGCGGCGAGGAAGGTGACCGCGCGCACGTCCTGCTGCTCCAGCGACTGGGTGGCGATGCGTTCGAGCAGCTCGTTGTTGTGGTGACCCATGGCGGGGGCGACCAGTGGCGCCAGTTGCTCGGCGATCATTTCGCCGCGCTGCATCAGCTGGGTTTGCAGGTCGGACTGCTGCATCCAGATGAAGTAGCCGCCCAGAACCAGTGCCATCAGGCTGGTCGGCAACAGCGTCAGCAGCAATACACGGCCTTTTATTCCCAGTTTCTTGAGCACGCATCTCTCCTGCATCCAGCGATTTAATGACCTGCGCTTACGTCCGGTACGCGCCACCTGCGCAGTGTAGCGATTTGCTCGCGGCCGATCCCCGTAAAAATTGTGCCGGTCATTCGTCGGCCCACTTAGCCTATTGAGGTCCGGGGCGAAGCTTGTGTTGCCCCTGGCGAGGCAATCTTGAATAATCTGTCAACTGAGAATTATTTGCAGATACTCATGACTCCCATCTCTAGCGATCATCCGCGCATACTTTCCATCGAAGACGACCTCGTTCTCGGTGCCTATGTGCACGAGCATCTTGAGCGCAGCGGCTTCCAGGTGACCTGGTGCCAAAACGGCCAGGAGGGGCTGGACCTGGCGCGTGAGCAACGCTTCGACGTAGTGCTGATGGATATTCTGCTGCCAGGCCTGGACGGGCTCAAGGCGCTGACGCAGTTGCGCGAGAGCCATTCGACTCCGGTGCTACTGATGTCGGCGCTCGGGGCGGAAGCCGATCGCATCAGTGGCTTTCGGCTGGGGGCTGATGATTACCTGCCCAAACCGTTCAGCATGGCGGAGTTGCGGGTGCGTATCGAAGCGATATTGCGGCGGGTGGCGCTGGACCGTCGACCGGCGCCGGTCGCCCCTGCGCCTGCGGCCGACTGCCTGCGGTTCGACGACGGCTGCTTTGACGTCGTCTATCGGGATCGGGCCGCAGGCCTGACTCGCAGCGAGTACCGCCTGCTGGAAACCTTGAACCGCAACGGCGATGAAGTATTGAGCAAGGCCTTCCTTTATCAGCAAGTCCTGCAGCGCGGCTATGCCGCCCACGATCGCAGCCTGGATATGCACATCAGCCAGATTCGCCGCAAACTCAAGGCCATCGACTATTTGGAACGCGAAGTTCGCACGGTCTGGGGCAAAGGCTATGTCTTGAGTGCTGCTGATGAAGTGGTCTGACCTGCCGGGGCGGCATTCGCTATTCTGGAAACTGGCGTTTTTGCTGGTGGCGTTCTGCTTGCTGATGATCTGGCTGAGCTGGTCCTGGGGCCGCTACATGGAACAGCGCAATCAGTTTCTCTCTGATGAAGCCCGGGGCACCTTGACGCGCTACGCCGCCGAGGCCGAGCGCGCCTGGGAGCAGGGCCAGCAGACCGGCGTCGATAGCTGGTTGCAGGGCATGCGCCAGCGTGAAGCGGGGTGGGTCGGCGTCATCAGTGGGGATCTGCAGTCGTTAAGCAGCCAGGAGCTGACGGACAAAGAGATCCAGCACCTGACCTTTCTGCGCGGCCTCGACTGGCCCATCCACAAGAAAGGCCTGCCGTGGCTGCGAGTACCCTTTCCTGGCGACTCGTCCGCGGGCAGCCTGGTGATCGAGTTGCCGCAACGTTTTGTACCTGGCCAGTATCGGCTGTTTTGGCGGGTCATCACCAATGGCGTGATTCCCGGGCTGTTCACTTTGCTGCTGTGCGTCGGGCTGTATCGCCTGCTGGTGGTACCGCTGAACAACCTGCGTGAACAGGCCAATGCCTGGCGTGCCGACCAGTTGGGCGTGCGCCTGTCGAGCCGCACCACTGATCGACAGGATGAATTGGGAGAGCTGGGCCGCGCCTTCGATCACATGTCCGAGCGGTTGCAGGGCACAGTGGCCCTGCAGCAGCAACTGCTGCGCGATCTGTCCCACGAATTGCGTACGCCCCTGAGCCGCCTGCGGGTGGCCAGCGACAGCGAGCAGGACCTGGCGCAACTGCGCGAGCGTATCGGTCGGGAAGTCGATGGCATGCAGCGGCTGGTCGAGGACACCCTGCAGCTGGCGTGGCTCGACACAGAGCGCGCGCCGTTGCCCGATGAAGCGATCCAGATTCAGGCACTGTGGGAGATGCTCACGGAAAATGCCTGCTACGAGAGTTGCTGGTCGAGCGGGCAATTGGTGTGCACCGTGGATGCCTCCTGTTGGGTGCGTGGCAACCTCAACACCCTGGCCCAGGCGGTGGAAAATATCCTGCGCAACGCCATCCGCCATTCGCCCCAAGGAGCAGTGGTGACCCTGGGAGGCCGGCGCGACGGCAACTTCTGGCACCTGTGGCTGGAGGATCAGGGCGGCGGCGTGGCTGAAACCGATCTTGAGCGAATCTTCTCACCCTTCACCCGGCTCGACGGTTCGCGCCCGGGCAACGGCGGATTCGGCCTGGGCCTGAGCATCGCGCGCAATGCCGTGCAGCGCCAGGGCGGAAGTATCTGGGCGCAGAATACCGGGACTGGTTTGCGGCTGAATATGCGACTGGTGGCGGATGAAGGCGCTGTCAGCGCAGCCGTCTTCGCGGGCGAGCCCGCTCCTTGCGCTACTCCCACAGTGCACCCGCGTCGGTCACAAGTCATCTGAACGACGCAAATCGCCGTGTGAGCGGCGGTGCAAAGATTCGACTTGCTCTTAAGAGGCCGTTACTGGCCCCACTGGAATGCCGGAATGCTCCTGTTTTTTTGTAAGATATTTCCCAAAGGATGTCGCTGGCATTTTCCAGCTTCCTTGACGGTTTAAGCTCTCGCCTATAACTGTCCCCATGGAGCCTGGTATGAATGAAAGTACCGTCCCCGGCAACGCCTCCGAAGACCGTTTCGATGAAGTGTTGGAGCTGATTAATTCTGCTCGACAACAGTCGATGCGAGCGGTGAACACCTGTCTGATCGAGTTGTATTGGCAGGTCGGTGCGTATATGCGTATATCAGTCGAAAGCAGGAGCAAGCTGAATGGGGCGATGCGGTGATCAGCCAGTTGGCCGAGCATTTGGCTTGGACACAGCCTGGATTGCGTGGATTTACCCGGCCAAATCTGTTCCGCATGCGCCAGTTCTATGAGACATATCGCGATGACGTAATTGTCTCACCGCTGGTGAGACAATTACCCTGGACCCACAACATTGTCATCCTGAGTCAGAGCAAACATCCGGAAGAACGCGAATTTTACCTGCGGATGACCGTCCAGGAAAAATGGTCGAAGCGTGAGCTGGAGCGACAGTTCAAAGCTGCCTTGTTTGAACGAAGCATCACTGAGCCGGCGAAGGTGTCGGCCGCGCTGAGAAAAACTCATCCCTCAGCGTTGGAAATCTTCCGTGACGCATACATGGTTGAGTTTCTCGGCCTGTCGGGCGCCCATGCCGAGACCGATTTGCATCACGGGCTACTGGCGCGCCTTAAGGAATTCCTGATCGAACTCGGCCGCGATTTCTGCTTCGTCGGCTCTGAGTATCCGCTCCAAGTCGGCGGGAGAGATTTCTCGCTTGATCTGTTGTTTTTCCACCGCAGCCTCAACTGTCTTGTGGCGATCGAGCTCAAAGTCGGTCGTTTCGAGCCGGAATATCTCGGTAAGCTGGACTTTTATCTGGAGGCACTGGATCGCCATGAGCGTAAATCCCACGAGAACCCTGCGATAGGTGTCTTGCTTTGTGCCTGCAAGGATGACGAAGTAGTTGAGTACGCGCTTAATCGAAGCCTCTCTCCGGCGCTGATCGCGGAGTACCAGGTCCAGCTACCCGACAAACAGTTGTTGCAAGCCAAGCTGCATGAGTTTTACGTCTTGAACACGACGCAGTCGTCAGGATGTTGAATTAGCTGCTTATTCCCACAAGCCATAAGCACTGCACTTTGCGTGATATGGCCTTTGCGGGTTTGCCGGTATGATGGGCGCCCCCGCAGTCTGGATTGCGAATACGCCATGACATTGCAGTACCCAACCATCGCCGATTGCGTCGGCAACACCCCGCTGGTTCGTTTGCAGCGCCTGCCTGGCGCCACCAGCAATACTCTTCTGCTCAAGCTGGAAGGGAACAACCCGGCGGGTTCGGTCAAGGACCGTCCTGCGCTGTCGATGATCACCCGTGCAGAATTGCGCGGGCAGATTCAGCCTGGCGACACGCTGATCGAGGCAACTTCGGGTAATACCGGGATCGCGCTGGCGATGGCGGCCGCGATCAAGGGTTACCAGATGATCCTGATCATGCCGGACAACTCCAGTGCCGAACGCAAGGCCGCCATGACCGCCTACGGTGCCGAACTTATTCTGGTAACCCAGGAAGAAGGCATGGAAGGCGCACGTGACCTGGCCCAGCGCATGGAAGCCGAAGGTCGGGGCAAAGTGCTGGACCAGTTCGCCAACGGCGACAATCCTGAAGCGCACTACACCACGACCGGTCCGGAAATCTGGCGCCAGACCCAAGGCACCATTACCCATTTCGTCAGCTCCATGGGCACCACCGGCACCATCATGGGCGTTTCGCGCTATCTCAAAGAGCAGAGCGACAGCGTGCAGATCGTCGGCCTGCAACCGATGGAAGGCTCGGCCATCCCAGGTATCCGCCGCTGGCCGCAGGAATACCTGCCAAAAATCTACCAGGCTGATCGCGTGGACCGCATCGTCGACATGGCGCAAGCCGAAGCCGAGGACGTGACCCGTCGCCTGGCTCGTGAAGAAGGTATTTTCTGCGGCGTGTCCTCGGGCGGTGCGGTGGCAGCGATGCTGCGCCTGTCCAAAGAAGTTGAAAACGCGGTGATCGTTGCGATCATCTGCGACCGTGGCGACCGTTACCTGTCGACCGGCATTTTCGACGCGGCCAACTGATGGCCAAGCACGAGAGAGGCCTGCGCTTCCAGCCGACAGGCGGCAGCAAGGCACCCCAGATCCCGACTGGCAAGAAGCAGCGTCTGACGATCGAGCGCCTGGCCAATGACGGCCGCGGGATCGCATTTTTTGAAGGTCGCACCTGGTTTGTCCTGGGGGCCTTGGCGGGTGAAGAAGTTGAAGCGCGAGTGCTCGGTACTCACGGCAAGGTGGTGGAGGCGCGTACCGAGCGGGTGTTCCAGGCCAGTGAGCTGCGCCGCCCTGCACCTTGCCCACACTTCGGTCGCTGTGGTGGCTGCAGCGTGCAGCACCTGCCCCATGACGAACAGCTTGCACTGAAACAACGCATGCTGGCCGAGCAATTATCCAAGGTCGCCGGTGTCGAACCTCAGGAGTGGGCAGCGCCGTTGAGCGGTCCGGAATTCGGTTACCGGCGTCGCGCCCGAGTGGCGGTGCGTTGGGACATGAAAGCCAGGAAACTCGAAGTCGGTTTCCGTGCTGCTGGCAGTCAGGACATCGTTGCAATCAGCGAATGTCCGGTGCTGGTACAGCCCTTGCAGCCGATCATGACGCGATTGCCGGAAATGTTGCGGCGCTTGAGCAAACCTCAGGCGCTGGGGCATGTTGAACTGTTCAGTGGCTCCTCGCTGGCGGTGCTGCTGCGGCACATGGCGCCGTTGTCCGAGGCGGACCTGACCATTCTCAAGGAGTTCTGCGCTTTCCATGGCGCGCAACTGTGGCTGCAGGGTGAAGGCGAGCCGCAACCGGTGAATGCCGATCAGTCCCTGGGCTATCGCCTGGAGCGCTGGGATCTGGAACTGGCCTACCGACCCGGCGACTTCGTTCAGGTCAATGCCGGCGTCAACGAGGCCATGGTCGCCCAAGCACTGGATTGGCTGAAGCCGCAGCCGGATGAGCGGATACTTGACCTGTTCTGTGGCCTGGGCAACTTTGCCCTGCCATTGGCCAAGGTGGTGCGCGAAGTGGTGGCGGTGGAGGGTGTGCAGACCATGGTCGAGCGTGCAGCCGCCAACGCAGCTTGCAACAATCTGCATAACACTCATTTTTTTCAGGCCGATTTATCCCAGCCTTTGACTGATGCCGAGTGGGCAGTCGAAGGCTTTTGTGCGGTACTCTTGGACCCACCGCGTGACGGTGCCTATGAGGTTGTGCGCAAGCTCAAGGCGCTGGGCGCCGAGCGCCTGGTATATGTGTCGTGCAACCCGGCAACGCTGGCGCGTGACACGGTCGAATTGATCAAGCAGGGCTACCGGTTAAAACGTGCCGGGATTCTCGATATGTTTCCTCAGACGGCACATGTCGAGGCCATGGCGTTATTTGAAGCGAGCCAGGACGGCTCGTCTGGTCCGACTGACCCGCCCGTACAGCGCTCGAATTAGCCCCACGAGCGTACCCGGCAATAAAGGTCAGCGATTTGACGCATTGAATCTGCGTCGTAGGGAAGGTAAGCAAGATGGTACAGGTGAGAGCACACCAGCCGATCAACACCGACGGCAGTATCAATCTCGAGGCTTGGCTCGATCATGCGGTCAGTGTCGATCTGGCACTGGATCGCGAAGCCTTGAAGCAAGCGTGCGAGTTCGCCCGCGCGTCCGAGCAACAGGCCAATGCGGCGAAGAACCTGTGGTCCGAAGGCACTTCGAGTTTTCGCACCGGGCTTGAAATCGCCGAAATTCTCGCCGACCTCAAGCTTGATCAGGACTCGTTGGTGGCTGCGGTGCTGTACCGTGGCGTGCGCGAAGGCCAGATCGAGCTGCCGGCAGTCAGCCAGCGGTTTGGGCCGGTCGTCGCCAAACTCATCGACGGTGTGCTGCGCATGGCGGCGATCAGCGCCAGCCTGAGCCCCCGGCAATCCCTGGTGCTGGGTACCCAGGGCCAGGTGGAAAACCTGCGCAAGATGCTGGTGGCGATGGTCGACGACGTCCGTGTGGCACTGATCAAGCTGGCCGAACGCACCTGCGCGATCCGCGCGGTGAAAACCGCTGACGACGAGAAACGCAACCGGGTGGCCCGCGAGGTGTTCGACATCTACGCGCCGCTGGCTCACCGCCTGGGCATCGGCCATATCAAGTGGGAGCTGGAGGACCTGTCCTTCCGTTACCTGGAGCCGGATCAGTACAAGCAGATTGCCAAGTTGCTGCACGAGCGCCGGCTGGATCGCGAGCGGTTCATCGCCGACGTGATGAACCAGCTGAAGGTCGAGCTGCAGGCAACCGGTGTCGATGCCGACATCAGTGGCCGGGCCAAACACATCTATTCGATCTGGCGCAAGATGCAGCGCAAAGGCCTGGAGTTCAGCCAGATCTACGACGTGCGCGCGGTTCGAGTGCTGGTGCCGGAAATGCGCGATTGCTACACCGCGCTGGGCATCGTCCACACCCTGTGGCGGCACATCCCGAAAGAATTCGACGACTACATCGCCAACCCGAAAGAGAACGGCTACCGCTCGCTGCACACGGCGGTGATCGGCCCCGAGGGCAAGGTGCTGGAAGTGCAGATCCGCACCCACGCCATGCACGAAGAAGCCGAGCTGGGCGTGTGTGCGCACTGGAAGTACAAGGGCACCGACGTCAAGTCCGGTTCCAATCACTACGAAGAGAAAATCTCCTGGCTGCGTCAGGTGCTCGAGTGGCATGAGGAGCTAGGCGATATCGGTGGTCTGGCCGAGCAACTGCGGGTCGACATCGAGCCGGACCGGGTCTACATCTTCACCCCGGACGGTCACGCCATCGACTTGCCCAAAGGCGCGACGCCGCTGGACTTCGCCTACCGCGTGCACACCGAAATCGGCCACAACTGCCGTGGCGCGAAGATCAACGGGCGCATCGTACCGCTCAACTACAGCCTGCAGACCGGCGAACAGGTCGAGATCATTACCAGCAAGCACGGCACGCCGAGCCGCGACTGGCTGAACCCGAACCTGGGTTACGTGACCACTTCGCGGGCGCGGGCGAAAATCGTTCACTGGTTCAAATTGCAGGCGCGCGACCAGAACGTCGCGGCCGGTAAAACCCTGCTCGAACGCGAACTCAATCGCCTCGGTCTGCCAGCGGTGGATTTTGACAAGCTGGCCGACAAGGCCAACATGAAAACCGCCGAGGACATGTACGCTGCCCTGGGTGCCGGCGATTTGCGCCTGGCGCAACTGGTGAACCTGGCGCAGCAACTGGTCGAGCCGGAACGCGGCAACGAGCAGCTGGAACTGATCCCGCGCAAAGCCACCGGCTACAAACCGGGCAAGCGCGGCGACATCCAGATCCAGGGCGTCGGCAACCTGATGACGCAAATGGCCGGTTGCTGCCAGCCGTTGCCGGGGGATGCCATCGTCGGTTACATCACTCAGGGGCGTGGCGTGAGCATTCACCGTCAGGACTGTGCCTCGGTGCTGCAACTGGGCGGGCGCGAGCCGGAGCGCATCATCCAGGTCAGCTGGGGCCCGGTGCCGGTGCTCACCTATCCGGTGGACATTATCATCCGCGCCTACGACCGTTCCGGTCTGCTGCGTGACGTGTCCCAGGTGTTGCTGAACGAGCGGATCAACGTGCTGGCGGTCAATACCCGCTCGAACAAAGAGGACAACACCGCACTGATGTCCCTGACCATCGAGATTCCGGGGCTGGATGCATTGGGTCGGTTGCTGGGGCGGATTTCCCAGTTGCCGAACATCATCGAAACCCGGCGTAACCGTACCCCCTAAGTTGGGGGCTTGACTCTTTACTGTAGGAGCGAGCTTGCTCGCGATGGACGTCAACGATAACGCGTGCTGTCTGGATGAACACGTCGCTCTCAGGTTCATCGCGAGCAAGCTCGCTCCTACAAAGAGCGGATAGAGATTGATTGATGTATTCACTTGAAGATCTGCTGCACCTGATGAACCGCCTGCGCGACCCGCAGTTCGGTTGCCCTTGGGACATCAAGCAAACCTACGCCAGCATCGTCCCGCACACCCTCGAAGAAGCCTACGAAGTGGCCGACGCCATTGAGCGGGGGGATTTCGATCACTTGCAGGGTGAACTGGGGGATTTGCTGTTCCAGGTGGTTTACTACAGCCAGCTGGCGCGGGAAGAAGGGCGCTTCGAATTCGCCGGCGTCATCGATAGCATCACCCGCAAGCTGATTCGCCGTCATCCCCACGTGTTCCCTACTGGCGATCTGTACGCGCCGCTGGATGTTCCGCGCTTGAGCGAGGAACAGGTCAAGCAGCGCTGGGAAGAGATCAAGGCCCAAGAGCGCGCCGAGCAGTGCACGACGCCCCAGCAGCTGTCACTGCTCGATGACGTGCCTGCCGCGTTGCCCGCACTGTCCCGTTCGGCAAAATTGCAGAAGCGCGCAGCGCAGGTCGGTTTCGACTGGCCGGACGCCTTGCCGGTATTGGACAAGGTTCGTGAAGAACTCGATGAAGTGCTCCAGGCCATGGCCGATAACGACCCTGCGGCGGTGGCCGATGAGGTTGGCGACCTGCTGTTTTCCGTGGTTAATCTGGCGCGCCACCTCAAGGTCGATCCGGAAACCGCACTGCGCGGCGCCAACGGCAAATTCGAACGACGCTTCCGATTCATCGAACAGGCATTGCGCGACACCCACCGTCCCATGGAAGATTGCACCCTCGAAGAGTTGGACGCCTTGTGGGGCGAAGCCAAACGCCAGGAAAAGAATATGCCCAACTGCGGTTGAGCAGTTGCCTAAGTGAGTACTAAGCACCATGAGCATTTCCCTTCGCGACCAGTTGCTCAAAGCAGGGCTGGTCAACCAGAAGCAGGCCAAACAGGTCGGCAAAGAAAAGCAGAAGCAGCAGCGTCTGGTCCATAAAGGTCAGGCCGAGCAGGATGATACCCAGCAGCGCCTGGCCCAGGAGGCGCAGGCCGAAAAGGTCAAGCGTGACCAGGAGCTCAATCGTCAGCAGCAAGAGAAAGTAGAGGCCAAGGCCCGTGCCGCACAGGTCAAGCAACTGATCGAAGCCTCGCGCCTGCCGAAGTTGACGACCGAGGACTACTACAACTTCGTCGACGACAAGAAGGTCAAGCGGATCTGCGTCAATACGCTGATGCGCAACAAGCTCAGCAGCGGTTCGCTGGCGATCGTGCACCACGGCGGCGGCTATGAAGTCATACCGCGTGAGGCAGCCCTGAAGATCCAGGAGCGGGATCCGCAACGTATCGTCTACATGAATGTGCAGACCGAAGAAGTCGCTGCCGAAGACGATCCATACGCGGCCTATCAGATCCCTGACGACTTGATGTGGTAAGCCGTTAGAGCGCCCAACGACGACAAACCCCGCTCATGGCGGGGTTTGTCGTTTTCAATGCTGTAGTGACTCAGGCGCAGCGCCTAGGCGGAACGAAGTTCGCGTTGCTGCTCCAGTGTTTCCAGTTCGGCTTTGTAGTTGTGCGCGTCGGTCTCTGAGTGGAACATGCCGACCAGCAGGTCTTGCTGATGCACATCCCAGATCCGGATGCCGGCGGCTACACCTTCATGGGACATGTGTGAATCGTCGCGTTCAGTTACTTTCACAGTCATCTGCTTGCTCCAATTTCAGTTACCTGCACCAAGGCATGTGCAGGTCTCTGTTATAAGTTTTGATAGCAGGCTAAGTAAACAGACCATTTGGGTAACAGTTTTTCATTAAAATCGAGAAAGCCCTGCAGCCCTTTAAATCCGCGACATTCGGTCGCAGGGCGTTTGGTTTCATGACAAAAGCTTCATGTTCAAAGAGGGTTTTGACCCACGATAGCCCGTAGGAGCTGGCGAAGCCTGCGATCTTTTGATCCTGATTTTTCACATCAGAAGATCGCAGGTTTCGCCAGCGCCTGCAGGAAATGGCGGCGCCCAAACCAAAAAAAACGCCCCGAACCAGTCGGGGCGTTTTTTGTGTAGCGCAGCGGCAGGGCGTATTACTTGCCCGACCAGCGCTTCAGTACCAGGGTGGCATTGGTGCCACCGAAACCGAAGCTGTTGCTCATCACGGTATTGATGGTGGCGTCTTCGCGAGTCTTGGTCAGGATCGGCATGTCTGCCACTTCCGGGTCCAGTTCGTCGATGTTGGCCGAGCCCGCCATGAAGTTACCTTCCATCATCAGCATGCAGTAGATCGCTTCGTGAACGCCGGCGGCGCCCAGGGAGTGACCCGACAGGCTCTTGGTGGAGCTGATGGCCGGGGCCTTGTCGCCGAACACTTCACGTACACCTTTCATCTCCATGACGTCGCCGACTGGAGTCGACGTGCCGTGGGTGTTCAGGTAGTCGATCGGGGCGTCAACGGTGGACATGGCCATCTGCATGCAGCGGATGGCGCCTTCGCCGCTCGGAGCGACCATGTCGTAGCCGTCGGAGGTCGCGCCGTAGCCGACGATTTCCGCGTAGATCTTCGCGCCGCGCGCCAGGGCGTGCTCGAGCTCTTCGACCACGACCATGCCGCCACCGCCGGCAATGACAAAACCGTCACGCTTGGCGTCGTAGGCACGGGAAGCTTTTTCCGGGGTTTCGTTGTACTGGCTGGACAGTGCGCCCATGGCGTCGAACAGGAACGACTGGCTCCAGTGCTCCTCTTCACCGCCGCCGGCGAACACGATGTCCTGCTTGCCCATCTGGATCTGTTCCATGGCGGTACCGATGCAATGAGCACTGGTAGCACAGGCAGAAGCGATGGAGTAGTTCAGGCCCTTGATCTTGAACGGGGTGGCCAGGCAAGCGGAAACGGTGCTGCTCATGGTCCGCGTGACACGGTACGGGCCGACGCGCTTCACGCCTTTCTCGCGCAGAATGTCCAGCGCTTCCATCTGGTTCAGCGTGGAGGCGCCACCGGAACCGGCGATCAGGCCGGTACGCGGGTTTGAGACCTGCTCATCGGTCAGACCGGAGTCGGCGATGGCGTCTTTCATGGCCAGGTAGGCGTAAGCCGCCGCGTGGCCAACGAAGCGATAGATCTTGCGATCGATCAGTTCTTCGAGAGGAAGGTCAATGGAGCCGGAAACCTGGCTACGCAGACCCATTTCGGCATATTCCGGGTTGAACCGGATGCCCGGGCGACTTGCACGCAGGTTAGCGGAGACGGTCTCTTTGTCATTGCCCAGGCACGAAACGATGCCCAGACCAGTGATAACGACGCGGCGCATGCGGATAACCCTTAGAAGTTGTCAGTGGATGTAAATACGCCGACCCGAAGGCCTTCGGCGGTGTAGATCTCGCGGCCGTCGACGCTGACCGAACCATCGGCGATGGCCAGGTTCAGCTTGCCTTTGAGCACACGCTTGATCTGAATGTTATACGTAACTTTCTTCGCGGTCGGCAGGACCTGACCAAAGAACTTCACTTCGCCCGAACCCAGTGCGCGACCGCGACCTGGCAGGCCTTGCCAGCCAAGGAAGAAGCCGACCAGTTGCCACATGGCGTCGAGGCCCAGGCAGCCTGGCATCACCGGATCACCTTCGAAGTGACAGGCGAAGAACCACAGGTCCGGAGTGATATCCAGCTCGGCGACCAATTCACCTTTGCCGTACTTGCCACCCTCTTCGCTGATGTGGGTGATTCGATCAACCATCAGCATGTTGGGGGCGGGCAGTTGCGCGTTACCTGGGCCGAACAGCTCACCGCGACTGCAGCGCAGCAGGTCTTCCCGAGTAAAGGCGTTTTGTTTGGTCATGCGAGCTCCTCAATAATCCGATGCGGCAGGTGGGGCGAATCTTCCCGGCCGATCGAAGCGTTTAATGCCTCGAGTCAGCAGCCTACTCATAGACTATTGCGTTGTGGTGAAAGTCACAGCACCAAGGACATGAAAGTACACTTGTGCACTGAAATTATTTTTCAAGCCCCTTTTCGGGCCTGTTCGGGTGCCTAAGACTGCCGCACTTTCGCCTTTCACGCCAGTCGCAGATGGTCAAAAGGCCTGTACTACTGCACCCAACGTTGCAGAATTTGCTGTAGGTCATTGCGTTTGAAGGGCTTGGCCAGGTAATCGTTCATTCCCGCCGTTAAACACGCTTCGCGATCGCCCTGCAGGGCGTTGGCGGTCAGGGCGATGATCGGCACGTTGTCGCAGCCGGGCAGTTTGCGGATTTCCCGGGTGGCCTCGTAGCCGTCCATGACCGGCAGGCGGCAGTCCATCAGGATGGCCTCGAACATCAGGCTTTCGGCGCTGCGTACCGCCTGTGCACCATCAACGGCGACGCTGACAGTAAAGCCCAGACTGCGCAACATTGCTTCGATGACGGTCTGGTTGACCGGATTGTCCTCCACCAGCAGCACGTTGCGTCCCATGCCACCCCCCAGGTCCGCCGGCAGGCGCTGCGTGATGACAGGCAGCTTCTGCTTGTACAGCGCCAGGGGAATTTCCAGGGTGAACACCGAGCCCAGGCCTTCTTCGCTCCTGGCGCGCAAGGTGCCGCCCATGCGTTCGGCCAGGGTACGGGCAATCGGCAGGCCCAGCCCGGTGCCGCCGTAGCGCCGGGAAATGGAGCTGTCGGCCTGCTGGAATGCGTTGAACATCAACTCCAGGCTTTCGGCCGAAATACCGATGCCGCTGTCGCGCACGGTGCAGGTCAACCACAACAGCTCATGATCGAGCGATTGCCATTGCGCTTCGATGCTGACGCGACCGTGCTCGGTAAATTTCAGCGCATTGCCGACCAGGTTCACCAGAATCTGCCGGATGCGCGTCGGGTCGCCTTGAACCTGCAGCGGCCTCATGTCTTCGGGGATCAGCAGCGCCAACTCCAGCCCACGCTGCGCCGCGCTGTGCTGGAACGTCTGGGCGCAACTGCTGATCAGGTCCGCAAGGTTGAACGGGATGTGCTCAAGCTCCAGCGCGGAACGCTCGATTCGCGAAAAGTCGAGGATGTCGTTGATCACCTTGAGCAGGTGTTCGGTGGACTCCGAAGCAAGTGCTGCATACTCGACCTGTTCGTCGGTCATCTCGGTGGTTTCGAGCAACTGCAGCATGCCCAGCACGCCATTCATCGGGGTGCGCAGTTCGTGGCTCATCATCGCCAGGAAGTCGGATTTGGCGTTGTTGGCCTTCTCCGCTTCTTCGCGTGTCTGGATCAGCTGCTCCATCGCCTGGTGCTGTTCGCGGCTGGCTTGTTCGAGGCCGCTGGCGAGGTTGTTGATGTGCTGGGACAGTGCGCCCAGCTCGGTATCATCGACAATCGGCAGGGGCGTCTTGTAGTCACCTTCCTGGATGGCCTTGACCGCGTTGCCGATGTCGCGAATCGGTTGCGACAGGCTGCCCGCCAGGCGCCTGGCGATCAGGAACGTAAACAGTAGCGCAAACAATGCCAGGATCGCGGCCTTGAGCAGGATTTCCTGCTGGCGCTGATTGAATGCGTCGTTCGACAGGCCGACGATTACCCGCCCAAGGTAGTCCTCGGTGGGGGCGATGCTGGCAACTCGGCTGTTCTGGAAGAAATCGTTGTTGAGCGCGATCCGTTGCAGGCGCACGGGGGCCTGGAACACTTCGACCTGCTGTGAACGGTTATGGGTTTCGGAAGGTTGCTCGACATACACCAGGATGCGGTTGGCGCTGTCCTGGACTTCAAGGAAACGCACATTGGGCGTGGCCAGGGTGGCCTTGAGCAGGCCTTCGAGCACCTCGTTGTTACCGGAAATGACGCCATACTCAGCGGCGGGCGCCAGTTGGTTGGCAATCAGCTGACCGGTGTGATTGAGCTCCTGGCGCAAGTCCTGGATGCGCACGAAGGTAAAAAAGCTGATCAACAGCAGCGTCAGCAACAGGGCAGGGCCGAGGCTGATCAGTTGCGTGCGGGTGTTGATGTCCCAACGACGATGGAAGGTCACGGGCGGCTTACTCCTTCGGCCAACTGTGTTGCGACAGATGCTTCATTGATCTGTTCAATACCTAATGAACGAGCAACCTGCGGGTTGCTCAGGACTTTGAACCGATCGGGATAGTGCGTGCGTGGCCAGGTGGCTGGCGAGCGGTCGAGCAACCGGTCGAGCACGGCCAGCCAGTCGTTCTGGTCGCTTTAGGTGCTGGCGAGGCTGCCCGCCTTGACGAAGGCGGCGTTGGGGCCGACCAGCGCCATTTGCCGTGAATAGCTGCTAAGCAGCAGGTTTTTGACGGTCTTGGGGTTGTACAGGTCCGGATCGTCGAGGCCCAGCAACACGTCGCTGTTTTTCAACAGGCTTTGCAGGGGGCGGCTGTCGTTGATGTCGTCCCAGTGCTCGGCGACGATCTCCATGCGCAGGGGGGCCGCAGCCTGGCGCAGTTCCTTGATCAGGAACTCACTGTGCTGGTCGTAGAGCACGCCGATCCGTTTTGCCTGGGGCAACAGAATGCGGATCAGGCGCAATTGGCGTTCAAGTGGCGGATCGCTCCACAGCAGGCTCAGGTGCTGGGGGAGGGCGGAGCCCAGGCGCTGTCGTGCCTGCAGACGACTGATGCGCAACACCAGTGTTGGCGGGCCTTGGGCATCCTGCAGGCGCCAGTCGAGACTTGGCGGGTCGAGCAGTATCAGTCGGGTGTCGCGTGGCAGTTTTCCCGGCGCAGGCAGATTGGCCAGTGCTTCAAAACGGACCCGGTCGCCCGGCCGCCGCTCGCTCAGTGCCGCGGCGAAGGAGCGCATGCCGGGACTGTCGTCGGCGCCGGTGAGCAGAATGTCGGCGGCATTTGCCGTCAGCAGGTTCAGCAGGCCGCCAATGGCCAGGCACAAACCGGCCAACAGGCGGCCAATGGTCGGCGTCTTCCCTGACAAACGACCTGGCATTCTAAAACTCCAGCTGCGCGCTGAAGTACATCACCTGGTGCTGGTCGTACTGGTTGTCGATAAAGGTGGTGGGTTGATGGTCCAGGCGCTGCTGCAGCACGCCGGCCAGTTCCAGGCTGGCTTTACCCAGCTGAATGCGCTTGGCAATACGTGTGTCGACCCGTTCGAAGCGGTAGCCGTTCAGCGCATCGTCGCCGTAGTAGAACAGGGCGCTGTTCCAGCCGTGCCCCCAGTCTCTCAGCCAGCCGGCCGAGCCACTGTTGCGCGCGGTCTGCAGTTCATCTTCCGGATTGCTCGCGTGAGCATCGACGTAGGCATAGGTCAGGCGCAGGCGGTCGGTGCGGTTGATGCTCCAGTCCATTTGCGTTTCGGCCCCGGTAAAGCGGGCCTGGTTGGCGTTACTGGCAATGTACTGATTGTTGCGCAAAGGTTCGCTGATCATCCCGCTGATTTCGTCGTGGAACACTTTTACGTCCAGCGCCAGCCCCAGCTCGATGAAGTAGCCGTTGTAGCCGAGCTCCCGGGAGCGCATGTGTTCCTGCTCGAGGTCACCGGGGCCTCGGGTCCTGACGAAATAGCGCGCACTGGATTGTCCGTATGCGCTGGGGCGCAGGTTGGTTACCCGGTAGCTCCAGTCGACGTTGTTCTCGAACATGTCCGGCGAACGGATCGCTTCGGAGTACACGGCCCGCAGGCCGTGGCGCGGGTTGATCAGGTAGTTGACGGCCAGTCGCGGGGTCAGGGAGCTGCCGATCAACCGGGTGTCTTCGAACATGGCGCCGCCCTGCAGCAACCAGTGCTCGGTGGCGCGCCACTCCAGTTGGCCGAACGCGCGCCAGGTAGTGTCATTCAGGGTGCCATTGAAGTAGGTTTCGGAATCTGCCCGGTCGTAACGATAGTTCAGGCCGCTGACCAGGCGCAGGCCGTCGGACAGGCTCAGGGTGTCCTGCAATTCCAGGTCGAAGCGTGATTCCCGGGTACTCTGGTCGATATCGCCGCACAGGGTCTGGCGGGCGCCGTTGTTCCATTGCCCCAGCACCTGATTGCCCAGCTCCCGTTCCGCAGCCGGGCCCGGCGGCGCACCGGTGGTGGTGAAGCGTGCAATATTGCGCGCCAGCGCTTCGGTGTAGTTGGGGTTGAGCTGCCACAGCCGGGTCAGTTCCGGGCTGAATGACACTTCGGCATCGCAGGCACGCCATGTCTGCTGGCGGTCCCAGTGCTGGGCGGTGCCCTGGATATAAAGGCTGTGATCGGGATCGACGTCGAGGTTCCAGCGCAGTGAGCCTGCGTAGGTCTTGGCAACTACGTCGGAATTGTTCCCAGCGTCAGTAATCCCCGAGAACACCGGCCTGTAGGTGTACGGCCGTTGGTTGCTGCCGTCCTTGGCGTTGAGCTGCCAGTCAATGCTCTGTCGTTCATCGAGTGTCTGGCTCACGGCGAGGTTGATGCGGTTGAGGCGACGGCTGTCGCGGTAGTCGGCGCCGTTGCGGTCAGAGTCAAAGCCGTCGTCTTGCAGGTCGGACAGCGACAGGCGCAGATCGCCGGAATCCCAGCCCAAGCCCTGGCTGGCGTAGTAATCATTGATGTCACGCTGACCGCGGATAATTTTCATCCGGGAGCCATGGCTGTCGGCGGGGCGGCGGGTAATGATATTGACCACCGCCATCAAGGCATTTGCGCCGTAGCTGACGGTGTTCGGACCGCGGAATACCTCGATGCGCTCGATGTCGTCCATGGGCACCGGAATATCGCTCCAGTCCACTGTGGACAAGCCGGCTCGATAAACCGAGCGACCATCGATCAGCACCTGCATGCGCCGTGCTTCGCTGGCGCTGGTGCCGTGATAATTCACCGCTGCCTGGTTGCCGCTGATGTTGCCGACCATCATCCCCGGCACCAGGCGCAGCAGTTCGCCGATGTCCCGGGCGCCGCTGGCCGTGATCAGTTGGCTGTCGATCACCGTCATGCTGCCCGGTACCGCCGCCGGCGACTGCTTCAGCCGAGTCGCCGTCAGGACTTGCGGCAAGGGTTCGCCGTCGAGGAACAGGTCGTCTGCCAGCAATGGCGAGCTGAAAACCAGCGCCAGAACCAGCGGCGAGCGCGATGACGTGGAACCAAATGACACAACACATCCCTGATCGTGGTGAATGGGCGCGCATGTTAACCGAGCCGGTCGACTTTTCCATGGAGGATGCCGGTATTTCCCAGGATTTGTTGCGCGTGTCCCGGTTCGCGAGGCTAATTGACGTGAGGGCTGGCCGCGACCGGGACGCTCCGTATAATGCCGGCATCGCCATTGGTATGGATTAACGGATTGCATATGACTGAACAGCGCCCAATCGCGGTCCTGGGAGGCGGAAGTTTTGGTACCGCCGTGGCCAATCTCCTGGCTGAAAACGGGCATCAGGTCCGACAGTGGATGCGAGATCCGGAGCAGGCCGAGGCCATCCGGGTCAATCGTGAGAACCCGCGTTACCTCAAGGGCATCAAGATTTTGCCAGCAGTGGAGCCGGTCACCGACCTGCAGGCCACGCTGGACGCCTGCGACCTGTGTTTCGTCGCGCTGCCCTCCAGCGCGTTGCGCGCGGTGCTAATGCCGCATGCCGAACGTTTGAGCGGCAAGTTGCTGGTGAGCCTGACCAAAGGCATCGAAGCCCACACCTTCAAGTTGATGAGCCAGATCCTTGAGGAAATCGCCCCGCAGGCCCGCATTGGCGTGATCTCCGGGCCGAACCTCGCCCGGGAGATTGCCGAGCATGCGCTGACCGCCACAGTGGTGGCCAGTGAAGACGAAGAGCTGTGCCAGCGCGTGCAGGCGGCGTTGCATGGCCGCACGTTCCGCGTTTATGCCAGTGCCGACCGCTACGGCGTGGAATTGGGCGGGGCGTTGAAAAACGTCTACGCGATCATCGCTGGCATGGCGGTCGCGCTGGGCATGGGTGAAAACACCAAGAGCATGCTCATCACCCGGGCACTGGCGGAAATGACCCGCTTTGCAGTGAACCAGGGTGCCAACCCGATGACGTTCCTGGGGTTGGCCGGGGTTGGCGACTTGATTGTTACCTGTTCATCGCCCAAAAGCCGAAATTACCAGGTGGGTTTTGCCCTTGGCCAGGGCTTGAGCCTGGAAGACGCGGTGACGCGCCTGGGCGAGGTCGCCGAAGGCGTTAACACGCTCAAGGTGCTCAAGGTCAAGTCTCAGGAAGTGGGCGTATATATGCCGCTGGTCGCCGGACTGCACGCGATATTGTTTGAAGGGCGCACGCTTGAGCAGGTGATCGGGCTGTTGATGCGCGGCGAACCGAAAACCGACGTCGACTTCATTTCTACCAGTGGTTTCAACTGAATTTATCTGCGCACGTCCAATCTATTGAATCAGGGAGCGAGAAATGAACGAACCAAAAGAAGAAGCCAAGTACGAGTCCATTCTGCTACGCGTGCTGTGGATGATCGTTTACGTGCTGGTCTGGCAAGTCGCGCAATTCATCCTTGGCGCAGTGGTGCTGGTTCAGTTGATCTATCGTTTGATCTACGGTGCCCCGAGCGCCAGCCTGATGAACTTCGGCGATAGCCTGAGCCAGTTCCTGGCGCAGATCGGTCGTTTCGGCAGCTTCCACAGTGACCAGAAGCCCTGGCCTTTCGCCGACTGGCCGACGCCGCGCGCACCTGAGGGTGAAGCGCCGCACGCAGTGCCGCCAGCCCCGCATCCGGCCCGAGATGAGGAACCGAAACTATGAAACTGTGGGTATTGCGCCATGGCGAGGCTGAGCCGCACGGCACACGTCCTGATTCCGAGCGGGAATTGACGGCGAGTGGCCGCGCCGAAGTGTTGCGCAGCGCTGCTTTGTTAATCAGCGAGCCGTTGACGGCGATCTACGCCAGTCCTTTCAAGCGTGCGCAGCAGACGGCAGAACTGGTGCGTGAAGCCCTGGGTTTCAAGCCGGATATTCGCACGGTCGATTGGCTCACTCCCGATTCCCGCCCACAAGCCGTGGCGGAGCAGCTGGTATCTGTCGATTATGCGCTGCTGGTGAGTCATAACCCGCTGGTGGGCAATCTGCTCGGGTATCTGCAGCATGGTCATGTGCAGGATCCGGAGCGAGTGTCTACGGCCGGACTGGCTGAGCTGGAGGGCGATTTACCGCTCGCGGGGGCGATGAAGCTCAACAGTATCAAGCATCCTTGATTCTGTAGCGATCGCCGTGGGAGCAAGGCTTGCCCGCGATGAATGCACTGACGCACAACTGGCCACCGAGGCGACCCCATCGCGGGCAAGCCTCGTTCATACAGCAATAAAATAACCAACCAAGCAATCGCTTGGTTGACTACGCTTGCTCCAGACCAATAAAAGGAGCGAGTCGCATGTCTGGCGCTTTTCGATTGCCTCTGGATGTCTTCTACGAGCGTGAAGCCCGCCATCCCCGCCAGCGCTATCTGGTGCAACCCACGGGCGGCGGACGGGTTGAAACGCTGACCTGGGCCGACGTCGGCCATCAGGCACGCTGCGCTGCCCACTGGCTGCGAGCTCGGGAATTGCCCCAAGGCAGCCACATCGCCCTGATCTCGAAAAACTGTGCGCACTGGATCATTGCCGACCTGGCGATCTGGATGGCCGGCCATGTGTCTGTTCCGCTCTACCCCAATCTGACTGCCGAATCGGTGAGCCAGGTGCTCGAGCATTCCGAAGCGGCGCTGGCGTTCATTGGCAAGCTCGACGACTGGCCAGGCATGTCCCGGGGCGTTGCCGCCCATCTGCCGACCATCAGCCTGCCACTGCACCCTGCGGGTACTTTCAATTTCAGCTGGGCCGACCTGCAGGCCAGTTCTCCCATACAGGACGATCCCAAACCTGCCGCAGACGAACTGGCGACCATCATCTACACCTCCGGCACCACCGGCATGCCCAAAGGCGTGATGCACAGCTTCGCCAATCTGGGTTTCGCCACGAGCCGGGGCACGCAGTTGTTCGGCCTCAACGAGTCTGACCGCTTGCTGTCCTACCTGCCGCTGTGTCACGTGGCCGAGCGGATGTTCGTCGAACTGGCGTCGATCTACACCGGGCAAACGGTGTTCTTTGCCGAGAGCCTGGACACCTTCCTGACCGACCTGCAACGCGCCCGGCCCACGGCCATGTTTGGGGTGCCCAGGATCTGGACCAAATTCCAGATGGGCGTCTACAGCAAGATCCCGGCAAAGCGCCTGGATTTCCTGCTTGGTTTGCCAATCATTGGCAAACGCGTGGGGCACAGAGTGCTCGCCGGGCTTGGCCTGGATGCGTTGCGTGTCGCGTTATCCGGCGCAGCTCCGGTGCCGCAGACGTTGCTGCCGTGGTACCGCAAGCTTGGGCTGGATGTGCTGGAGGTCTACGGCATGACCGAAAGCTGTGGTTACTCGCATATCTGCCTGCCCGGCCAGCAGAAACCCGGCTGGATCGGCAAACCCTGCCCCGATGTCGAGGTACGTATCGAACCCTCCGGAGAAGTACTGGTACGCAGCGGCGCGACCATGCTCGGTTACTTCAAGGAACCGGAGAAAACCGCCGACACCCTCACCGCCGACGGCTTTCTGCGTACCGGGGACAAAGGTGAGGAAGACGCCGAGGGCAACCTGCGCCTGACCGGACGCCTGAAGGAAATCTTCAAGACCAGCAAAGGCAAATACGTGGCCCCGGCGCCCATCGAAAATCGCCTGGCGGTGCACTCGCGCATCGAGCAGGTGTGCGTGGTGGGCGATGGCTTGAGCGCGCCGCTGGGCTTGTGCGTGCTGTCCGCCGTCGGCCAGCAGGACGCTGGGGGCACTGGTCGCGCGGGCCTGCATGCGAGCCTGGAAAAACTCCTGGAGGAGGTCAATGGCGCCCTGGATAAACATGAACGCTTGCGCCGCCTGGTGGTGGTCAGGGACAGCTGGGCGGTGGAGAACGGGTTCCTCACGCCGACCCTGAAGATCAAGCGCAATGTGATCGAAGCGGCTTACGGTGGCCGGTTCGAGGAATGGAGCGAGCGCAACGATACCGTGCTGTGGCAGGATTGATTGACGAACAAAACCAACAAAGGATGTCAGCGATGAGCCTGTGGCGCACCACCCCGAACATTGAGCAGTTGAACGCTATCCAGAAAAACACCATTGGCGAGGTGCTGGATATTCGCTTCGAGGCGTTCGACGACGAGTCCCTGACCGCGAGCATGGTCATCGACCATCGCACTCACCAGCCCTATGGCCTGCTGCATGGCGGCGCCTCGGTGGTGCTGGCCGAGTCCGTGGGGTCGATGGCCAGTTACCTGTGCATCGACGCCAGCAAGTTCTACTGCGTTGGCCTGGAGATCAATGCCAACCACCTGCGTGGCCTGCGCAGTGGCCGGGTGACGGCAGTGGCCAGGGCGATTCACATCGGCCGTACCACCCACGTCTGGGATATCCGCCTGACCAGTGACGAGGGCAAGGCCAGTTGCGTGTCGCGCCTGACCATGGCTGTGGTGCCGCTGGGCGAGAATCCTCCGGCGCGCTAAGGTTTTAAAGTCAAAAGATCGTCCGAACGCGGCCCGAGCCTTCGGACGATCTTTTGATCTCTGCGATATCTCCTACCACCATTCCTGACCGTTATGGTCATTGCCGTAACCCACCGTCTTACGGACAATCACCCCATGTTCTCGCTGATGGATTTGCCGGTATGCCGCAACAGATATTCTTCGCACACGCCAACGGTTTCCCCTCCGGAACCTATGGCAAATTGTTTGCGGCGCTGGCACCTGAGTTTCAGGTCACGCATCTGGAACAGCACGCCCACGATCCGCGCTTTCCGGCGGACGACAATTGGTACAACCTCGTGGATGAGCTGATCCATCACCTGCAACAGCAACCGGAGCCGGTGTGGGGCGTCGGCCATTCCTTCGGCGGCTTGCTGCACCTGCATGCCGCGTTGCGCTGCCCGGAGCTCTACCGCGGGGTGGTGATGCTCGATTCGCCGGTATTGACTCGTGCCGATCAATGGGTGATTCGCGCCGCCAAGCGCTTTGGCTTCATCGATCGCCTGACGCCGGCCGGCCGCACCCTGGGCCGGCGCGAAGAATTCCGCGACATGGACAGCGCCCGCCGCTATTTTGCTGGCAAAAGCCTGTTTCGCAGCTTTGATCCGGAGTGCCTGGATGCCTACCTGCTTCACGGATTGCATCAGGTTGGCGACACCTTGCGATTGCGCTTCGATCCTGCCACGGAAATCAGTATCTATCGGGGCGTGCCCCATACCAGTCCTGGCCGGGCGCGGCAGTTGAAAGTGCCGCTGGCGGTGGTTCGCGGGCACAAGAGCCGGGTGGTCATGCGCCATCACGCCAGTGCCGTGGGACGCATGCCGCTGGGTGAGTCCCTGACCATGCCCGGCGGCCACATGTTTCCACTCGAGCGCCCCCAGGATACCGCCACGCTGCTGAAGAACCTGTTCAGCCGCTGGCAAGCTCGTCCCAAGCAGGATTGCGCATGAGCCATGCCGTTGAAGAAATTCGCCTGAACCTGCCGCACATCGAATTGGCGGCACACTTGTTCGGGCCTGAGGACGGGCTGCCCGTGATCGCCTTGCACGGCTGGCTGGACAACGCCAACAGCTTTGCCCGGCTGGCGCCCAGGCTCCATGGCCTGCGTATCATTGCCCTGGACATGGCCGGGCACGGTCATTCCGGACACCGGCCTGCCGGTGCCGGCTACGCGATGTGGGACTATGCCCACGATGTACTGCAAGTGGCCGAGCAACTGGGTTTGCAACGCTTTGCGCTGCTGGGCCATTCGATGGGGGCGATTGCTTCATTGATCATCGCCGGTTCACTGCCGGAGCGCGTCACGCACCTGGCGCTGATCGACGGCATCATTCCTCCTACGGACGATGCGGAAAATGCCGCGCAGCGGATGGGCATGGCCTTGCAGGCGCAACTGGACCTGCGGGAGAAGCGCAAGCCGGTGTATGCCACGCTCGACCGGGCCATCGAAGCGCGGATGAAAGGCCTGGTAGCGGTAAGTCGCGAAGCCGCCGAGTTGCTGGCTCAGCGCGGGCTGATGCCGGTGCCGGGCGGTTATACCTGGCGCACCGACAACCGCCTGACGCTGCCTTCGCCCCTGCGCCTGACCACGGAACAGGCGATGACCTTTGTGCAGCGGGTCAGTTGCCGAGCCAAACTGGTGGTCGCCGCCGATGGCATGCTCGCCAGACACGAGGCGTTGCTGGAGCGTCTACCCTTCAGCCGGGAACAACTGCCAGGTGGCCATCATTTGCACCTGAATGATGAGGCTGGCGCGGATCTTGTCGCAGACTGTTTCAATCGGTTCTTCACCGTTCCTTGACTTGCGCCTGGCAACTGTCGAGGCTGGGCGGCTTGAAATGGGAGACAACCATGAAAGATCTCTACACCGCAGCGACCCCGAATGACCAACAGGTCGTCCCGCGTGCCCAGGGCATGCCGATCCGATGAGTCTTTCCATGCGCTCACTCAGTTTTTTCGCGCTGTGCTGTTTCAGTGCCCAGTCGTTTGCTGCCGACTTGCCCGGTAGCCAGGACCTGCCGATGCTGCCGCGGATGGCCGATGCGCAGATCGTCGACTATCGCCCCGCTGTGGAAATGGAACGGATCTATCCGCTGGGGTCGATCCGCAAGATCAGCGGGCAGTTGCGCTTTGACGGACAGGTCACGGCGCGTGGGCAGACCACTTCCGTCACCTACGAACTGCCCCCGGAACACTCTTCCACTGACGCTTTTACCGCGGCCCGTGAGGCCTTGCAGAAGCAGGGCGCCGAGTTGTTGTTCTGGTGCCAGGCGCGTGACTGCGGGGAGAGCAGCCTGTGGGCCAATGAGGTGTTTGGCAACGCAAAACTGTACGGGGCCGATGATCAACAGGCCTATCTGCTGTTGCGTCTGGCTGCGCCCCAGGACAATACCCTGGTAGCGCTCTACAGCATCACCAGGGGCAATCGTAAAGCGTATCTGCATGCCGAGCAGTTTGACGCCGCCGCGCCACTGGGCGAATTGCTGCCGACCTCCGCCACTTTGCTGCGACAGCTTAAAAGTACGGGCGAACTCGACTTTGCGAAGTTGTCCGGCGCGCCCGACGAGACCTGGTTGCGCTTGCTGTCGCGTGGCTTGAACCTGGATACCGGCCTGCGCGTGAGTGTCTCCGGGCCGAACGCCGAAGCCTGGCGTCAGGCGCTGGTAAAGCAGGGCGTGCGCGCGGCAAGGATGGAAACCGGCAGCAACGAAGGCTCTGGCCTGCACATCGAACTATTGCGATAAGCTTCATCAGGCGAGCGCCGGATGCGCGCTCGCCGACTCTTTCCTGACTGACGAGACCTACATGATCAACAATGATCGGCTGTTGGTGCAGATCCTGCTCCTGGTGCTGTTTGGCGCGAGCTTATGGGTGATGGCGCCGTTCTGGTCGGCGTTGTTCTGGGGGGCGGTGCTGGCATTTGCCAGTTGGCCATTGATGCGACTGCTGACTCGCTGGCTCAACGGTCGCGAATCCCTGGCCGCCGCCGTGCTGACCCTGGGCTGGATGTTGCTGGTGGCTGTACCCCTGGTATGGCTGGGTTTCAACCTGGCCGATCACGTGCGCGATGCCACCGCTTTCATCAAGGACGTGCAGGTCGACGGCCTGCCCGAGGCCCCGACCTGGCTCGGTTCGATTCCGCTGATTGGCGAGCGGCTGGTGGGGATCTGGGACAGCATCGACCAGCAGGGCGCAGCGATGATGCTGGCGGTCAAGCCGTACCTGGGGCAGGTCGGCAACTGGCTGCTGGCCCGCAGTGCGCAGATCGGCGGCGGTATCCTGGAACTGACCTTGAGCATCGTCTTCGTGTTCTTTTTCTATCGCGACGGACCGCGCCTGGCGGCCTTCGTCCATGGCTTGCTCGAACGATTGATCGGCGATCGCGCCGGCTATTACATCGAGCTGGTGGCCGGTACGGTACAGCGGGTGGTCAACGGAGTGATCGGCACGGCAGCGGCGCAGGCGTTGCTGGCGTTGGTCGGGTTCCTGATTGCCGGCGTTCCCGGGGCCCTGGTGCTCGGTATCGTGACCTTCCTGCTCAGCCTGATTCCCATGGGCCCGCCACTGGTGTGGATTCCGGCGACGGCGTGGCTGGCGTGGAAAGGTGACTACGGGATGGCGGTGTTCCTGGGGATCTGGGGCACATTCATCATCAGCGGCGTCGACAACGTGCTCAAACCCTACCTGATCAGCCGCGGCGGCAACCTGCCGCTGGTGATTGTGTTGCTGGGGGTATTTGGCGGCCTGATCGCATTCGGCTTCATTGGCTTGTTCATCGGCCCCACGTTGCTGGCCGTGGCCTATAGCTTGTTGACTGACTGGAGCAAGAGTCACGCCCGCATAGAAGAGCGGCGCTGAGGGAAAAAACTGGTATTGCCTGAGCTGTCGGGACGATTTACCGATCATCGGGTCCCGCAGCGCCGCTGGTTCCGCTACAATGCGCGCCGATTTCGTCCTGCCTGAGAGCCCGCCCATGTCCGTCTGCCAGACTCCTATCATCGTCGCCCTGGATTTCCCCACCCGTGACGCCGCACTGAAGCTGGCCGATCAACTGGACCCGACTCTCTGCCGGGTCAAAGTGGGCAAGGAGCTGTTCACCAGCTGTGCGTCGGAAATTGTCGGCACCCTGCGCGACAAGGGTTTCGAAGTATTCCTCGACCTCAAGTTCCATGACATCCCCAACACCACCGCGATGGCGGTGAAAGCCGCTGCGGAAATGGGCGTGTGGATGGTCAACGTGCACTGCTCCGGTGGCCTGCGCATGATGGCTGCGTGTCGCGAAGTGCTCGACCAGCGCACGGGGCCAAAGCCGCTGTTGATCGGCGTGACCGTGCTGACCAGCATGGAGCGCGAGGATTTGGCAGGTATCGGCCTGGACATCGAACCGCAGGAACAGGTACTGCGCCTGGCTGCATTGGCGCAAAAAGCCGGAATGGATGGCCTGGTGTGCTCGGCGCTGGAAGCCCAGGCCCTGAAATCGGCTCACCCGTCGTTGCAACTGGTGACGCCAGGTATTCGTCCGGCCGGCAGCGCCCAGGATGATCAACGCCGCATCCTGACCCCGCGGCAGGCGCTGGATGCCGGTTCGGATTACCTGGTGATCGGCCGTCCGATCAGCCAGGCGGCTGATCCAGCCAAGGCGTTGGCCGCCGTAGTCGCCGAACTCGCCTAACCGGCTCTAAACCTGTGGGAGCGGGCTTGCCCGCGATAGCGGTGTGCCAGTCAACATTGATGTCGACGGACACGCCCTCATCGCGGGCAAGCCCGCTCCCACAGGGTTTTGATTCAGTCAGTGACGGCGTTACACCTTCAGCACCAACTTGCCAAAGTTCTCCCCGCTGAACAACTTCATCAGCGTCTCCGGGAACGTTTCCAGCCCTTCGACGATATCTTCCTTGCTCTTGAGTTGTCCCTTGGCCATCCAGCCCGCCATTTCCTGCCCGGCGGCGGCGAACTGCGCCGCGTGGTCCATCACCACAAAGCCTTCCATGCGAGCGCGGTTGACCAATAGCGACAGGTAATTGGCGGGTCCCTTGACTGCCTCCTTGTTGTTGTACTGGCTAATGGCGCCGCAGATAACCACTCGCGCTTTCATCGCCAAGCGGCTCAGCACTGCATCGAGAATATCGCCGCCGACATTATCGAAATAGACGTCGACCCCTTTGGGGCATTCACGCTTCAGGCCGGCGTGCACATCTTCGTTCTTGTAGTCGATAGCGCCGTCGAAACCCAGTTCCTCGATCAGGAACTTGCACTTGTCCGCGCCACCTGCGATGCCGATCACACGACACCCCTTGAGCTTGGCGATCTGCCCGGCAATGCTGCCCACAGCGCCTGCGGCGCCCGACAGCACCACGGTGTCGCCTTCTTTTGGCGCGCCGACGTCGAGCAAGGCGAAGTAAGCGGTCATGCCCGTCATGCCCAGCGCTGACAAGTAGCGTGGCAGCGGGGCCAGTTTCGGATCGACCTTATAAAAACCCCTTGGCTCGCCGAGGAAATAATCCTGCACGCCGAGGGCACCGTTGACGTAGTCGCCGACGGCAAAACCGGGATTGTTCGACGCAACGACTTTGCCCACGCCCAATGCACGCATGACTTCGCCGATACCGACTGGAGGAATGTAGGACTTGCCCTCGTTCATCCAGCCACGCATGGCAGGGTCCAGGGACAGGTATTCGGTTTTGACCAGGATCTGTCCTGCGCCCGGTTCACCAACCGGTACTTCCTGATAGGTGAAGGTTTCGCGGGTCGCCGGGCCCACCGGACGTTTGGCGAGCAGGAACTGGCGATTGGTCTGGGTAGTCATGACAGGCGCTCAAGAGGGATGAAGCCTTGTTGATAGCCCTTCATGACCCAGGCCGCAAGTCTCGCTGATACGGCGAATGCAGTTCGATCCAGAGCAGTGATAGTCCCCCAGGCAGTTTCATCACTGCTACTCATGAGCAGCCAACCGGCCTCTTGATAGTGCTGACGTGCTGCAGGCACCTGTGTCTAGACTGGGTGCACGCACTTTCCCGGCTTTCTTCGAGGACATGACAATGAGCATGACGTTTTCTGGTCAGGTAGCGGTAGTGACGGGCGCCGGTAATGGTATCGGCCGCGCGACTGCCCAGGCATTCGCCGCTGAAGGCTTGAAAGTGGTGGTCGCCGACCTGGACACGGCAAGCGGCGAAGGTACCGTGGCGCTGATTCGTACACTGGGCGGCGAAGCGACCTTCGTGCGCTGCGACGTCACTCAGGAAAGCGAAGTGAAACACCTGATGGACGAGGTGGTGAATGCCTACGGGCGCCTGGACTATGCCTTCAACAACGCCGGCATTGAAATCGAGAAGGGCAAGCTGGCGGACGGCACGCTTGACGAGTTCGACGCCATCATGGGGGTCAACGTCAAAGGCGTATGGCTGTGCATGAAGTATCAGCTGCCTCTGCTGCTGGCCCAGGGCGGTGGCGCCATCGTCAACACGGCTTCGGTGGCGGGCCTGGGCGCTGCGCCGAAGATGAGCATCTATGCGGCGTCCAAGCACGCAGTGATCGGCCTGACCAAGTCAGCTGCGATCGAGTATGCGAAAAAGAAAATCCGGGTCAATGCCGTGTGCCCTGCGGTGATCGACACCGACATGTTCCGCCGAGCTTATGAGGCGGATCCGAAGAAGGGCGAGTTCGCCAACGCGATGCACCCGGTCGGTCGCATCGGCAAAGTGGAGGAGATCGCCAGTGCGGTGTTGTACCTGTGCAGCGATGGCGCCGCTTTCACCACCGGGCACTCCTTGGCAGTGGACGGCGGCGTAACGGCCTTCTAAACCCGCCCGCTTTGCACAAGCCTGCGCAGACGCTGCTTAGGACGATGTGTAGGCGCTGTCGAGTGCAACGAGGCTGCGATCTTTTACTGTGTCACCCAAGTAAGATCCAGCCACTTTCTATGCGTGTGATCCGCAGGCTCGCCGCTTCTTCATGGCGACTTCGCCGGATCGACCTCCAGCGTTCTGAAAACGACGGGTGCGTAGCTTTTTGCCATTATTCCGACGTCAGAGTCTTGTGTTGCCTGGGGCCCGTTGCGAATCTGCTTGAATAGACTCGATCAAGGGACCCAGTGCAATGAAATCGGCCGTGCAAGGACGTTTTGCCAACCTCGGTATGGCAAAAAAAATGGGTGTGGGGTTTGCCTTGGTACTGTTGTTGACGGCGCTTATCGCGGCAATCGGCGTATGGTCGTTGCAGGCCATCAGCCAGCGCTTCAATGATCTCAAACAGATGTCCTCGCTTAATAGCGGCCTGCTCAAGGTGCGCTTGCTCGAGCAGGAGTACGCCTTGCGGGGCGACGCTAAAACCGTCGAGGCCTTGCACGCCGGGGTCGACGAGCTGATTGCCCTGGCGACCGGGCTCAAGCAGGCCTCTGCAGCGAATGTGCCGGTCATGAATGACGTGGAGCAATCGCTGGCGGCTTATAGAAAAGCCTTCGACGAGTTCGTCTCGCTCAGCCAGACCAAGGACCTGGCCTTGGAAATGGCCAATTGGTCAGTCTCAAGCGTTGCCAACAACCTCGATGTTTTGCAGGCCGGGCTCGCCGATGATGGGGCTTACACCCTGAAAGAGTCCCAGGGCAAGGATGGCGCGCAATTCATCGAACAGGCCGGTCAGGTCAGTCAGGTCTCGCGGTTGATGCTGCAGGCGATGAACGAGGCACGTGTACGCCTGGACTTGAGTCGCAAGGGTGATGACGGCGCCGGCCAGGGCAAGATCGAGCAGGCTGACCAGGCGCTGGCTCAGGCTGAGCAGCTCAAGTCCACGGTCTTGGATGACGGCTACAAGACGGTGCTCAACGAAGTGACTGGCCACATTGCCGGTTTCAGCGAAAAACTCGCGGAGTACACCGGGCTGCTGGCTCAGGAAAAAACCGTCTATGCGCAGTTGCACCAGCGTGCCGCCCAAGTGGTGGATCGAGTGGACCAGGCCTATGTCGCCGAAGATCAGTCCATGCAGGCAGAGTTGAAGAAGAACGCATTGCTTATCATCGGTTCCTCTGTGCTGGCACTCCTGGCCGGCCTGATTGCCGCGTGGGTGATCACCCGCCTGATCGTGGCGCCTCTGCGCAGTGTGATCCAGGTCGCCCAGCGAATTGCATCGGGGGATCTGAGTGCGACGGTGGAGGTGACCCGGCGCGACGAAATCGGTCAACTGATGCACGCCATGCAGCAGATGGGGACCGGGCTAAGCACCATCGTCAGTGGCTTGCAGGCCGGCATCGAACAGTTGGCCAGTTCGGCGCAGTCGTTATCGGCAGGCACCGAGCAGACCAATCTTGAGGTCAGTAGCCAGAAGGAGGAAACCGAGCAGGTAGCCACCGCGATGAACCAGATGACCGCCACCGTGCATGACGTCGCGCGTAATGCAGAGGAGGCCGCTCAAGCGGCGCAGACGGCGGACAGCAAGGTCGAAAGCGGACAGCAAGTGGTGCGCCAGAGCATGGCCCGGATCGAGCTGCTGGCGGATTCAGCGACCTCGGCCAGTTCAAGCATTGAAAGCCTGAGCGCCGAGATCCAGAACATCGGCACGGTGCTCGGCGTCATCAAGAGCGTGGCCGAGCAGACCAACCTGCTGGCGCTGAACGCGGCGATTGAAGCCGCGCGCGCCGGAGAGCAGGGCAGGGGCTTCGCAGTGGTTGCAGATGAAGTTCGAGCCCTGGCCAAGCGCACCCAGCAATCGACCGAGGAAATAGAACGCCTGGTGAGCGCCTTGCGTTCTGCGGCGCACTCATCGGTGCAACAGATCCAGAACAGCGGGGAGCTGGTCAAGCTGGCGGTGAGCGATGCACTGCAGACCGAAAGTGCCTTGGGCAGCATCGCGGCTGCCGTGTCATTGATTCAGCAGATGAATCAGCAAATTGCTGCAGCCGCCGAGGAACAGAGCTCGGTGGCCGAGGAGATCAATAGAAGCGTAACGAGCATCCGTGCCAGCGCCGACCAGTCTTCGCTGGCGATGCAGGGCAATGCCGCTTCCAGTATCGAGCTGGCGCAGTTGGGGATAGAGCTGAAGGGGATGGTGGGGCATTTCAGGCTCTGACTCTGCAGACGCGAGCTCGCGATGGTCGTCAACGATGACTCGGGGATTCAGACACCCCGCAGCACTCAGACGTTTTTCGCGAGCAAGCTCGCTCCTGCACAGGTCGATCAGTCGTAGATGACTTTTTTCTTCCAGTCCGCATCGGCTTCGACGTCCTTGAGGCCTTCGGTCAACTGGTTCACTTCGTCTTCGGCAGGCGCAGTCTTGTCCATCACCTGGGCGTTGGCACGAGCCAGGAGTTTCTCCAGATACTGCAGCTGTTCGGCGTAAACCTGCGGTTCCTGCTGTTTGCGCAGGTATTGAACGCCGCGCTCGAAAGCCAGTCGCGCCTGGCCAGGTTGATTTTGCTGCAGCGAGTGCTGGCCCAGATTGTTGAAAAACTCGATGTGCAGCAGCACCAGGATATGGCGAACCTCACGGATCCAGCGCTTGGCTTCGTTGGTGGGCAGGAAACCGTCCTGGGCTGCGCGGGTAATTTGACCGTGCAGGGCCTCAAGCAGGAAACGTACGTCCTTGGCTTTGGCCTCAGTCTGGATCGGCGCCGGCGGGTTATTGACCGGAATCGATTCCCCTTGCGCGACCAGCGCCGTCAGCTCGGCAATCCGGGCCTTGAGCCCGGCATTGGATTTTTCCAGGTTGAGCAGGCGCTGGCAGACATTCAGCTCCAGGCGCGTCAACAGCAGCTTGAGCGCCGGTGTCATCAACTGCCCAGGGAACGTCTCGGTGATCTCACCGCAACGACGCAGGCGGTCGTTGAGCTCAACCTTGGTGCGGGCTTTCTCCAGCTTGTTGTTTTCCACCACATTGTTCATGTAGCCAATGACGATCAATAGCGCGATCCCGGCTACGACGAGCAGGGTGATCATGAGTGGAGTCACCGGTAAGACCTCTTTATGGGATTCGCGAGCGAGTGTAGTGGCTTGGCATTGGAGCGCATAGCGCCGCACGGCGGGTTGAATCGGACAGTGTCCAGCCTGTATCGGCCGTCATGCGCCTTATATAAGTAATCTCTGTATTGGGTGCATATGGCCATCATCTGTGGCGCAGATCGACTATAACGTCTTGGCAGGCGTCAGAATATAGGCGTCAGACACCGGGCGGCGGAAAAGCCCGAAACGCGCCTGAATCCAGGTCGAAGTCATTGATTTAAATAAATTTATATCTGGGGGTTGACGACCTCTCAATCCATCCATAGAATGCGCGCCACTTACAGCGTAAAGCACACAGCGAAACGCGGTAGGCAGTGAATGTTGTACGTGTGTCCCCTTCGTCTAGTGGCCTAGGACACCGCCCTTTCACGGCGGTAACAGGGGTTCGAGTCCCCTAGGGGACGCCAATGCGGGAATAGCTCAGTTGGTAGAGCACGACCTTGCCAAGGTCGGGGTCGCGAGTTCGAGTCTCGTTTCCCGCTCCATTTTTAAACAGTGTTGCTTTCGGGCAGCACTGAGTGAAACCAGAACCAAGTCTTCGGATGCGGCTTTGGGCACCGAAACACACACCATGTGTTCCGGGCAGCGTGTCCCCTTCGTCTAGTGGCCTAGGACACCGCCCTTTCACGGCGGTAACAGGGGTTCGAGTCCCCTAGGGGACGCCATTTGCGGGAATAGCTCAGTTGGTAGAGCACGACCTTGCCAAGGTCGGGGTCGCGAGTTCGAGTCTCGTTTCCCGCTCCATATTTAACGAAAACGCCGCTCATTGAGCGGCGTTTTTGTTTGTGCAGAATTTGTTCCCGAGAAGTGAAGAGGCCCGCCAGTCAGACTGCGCGGGCCTTTTGCGTGTGTGGCTTTTTAGATCGAAAAGATCGGGTGTCCGGCAATACCGCCCGAAGTGAATGGCTGCCCCAGCCTCAGTCCACGCTGTAGTGAACCGATAGCACGCCTTTCTTCGATGAGACGGAGGCGATGGCGACCGTGCCCAACTCCCTCAGGCTGCGTACATGAGTGCCGCCGCAGCCATAGGCAGGGAGTTCGCCAAAGCTGATTTCCCTCGCGCCTTCGCGTAGCGACGACAGGCGTGGCAGGTCGTCGGCTATCCACTGATCGAGGCCGATCTGGACAGTCTTTACGTCGACCTCTTGTGCGGACTCGGCAGGTTTGAATTGCACCCGGCCTTCACCTGGCCAGTGATGCGCCTTGACTGGCATCCAGCCCATGGCCTGGACGAGGTGGCCGATCAAATGACCGGCAGAATGCATGCGGGTATTGAACTGGCGACGTTGCTCGTCGATCCGAATCCGGGTCATGCCCGGGGTTATCGGGCGGTCGACAAAATGGATGATGCGGTCGGGACCCTGGACCACACGAAGCACTTGGCTCTCGCCTATCGAGCCGGTATCAAAAGGCTGCCCACCGCCCTGGGGGTGAAAGAGTGTGGCCCGCAGCACGACGGCGAACTCGTTCTCGTGCGGCATGCAGTCCAGTACTTCCACGTTGGCATTGAGGTCATCACTGTGGAAAAAGAGGCGAAGCGTCATGTGCCGAATCCGGATAAATACTGTTTTTTATTATAGGTAGCGGGGAAAAGCGTGATAATCCGGTCAAACATCAAAGGACTGTTGCGCTGTGAGCATAAATCTTCCGTTGCCGCTGCTGGGTGAAATGGCGATTTTCGTCAAGGTTGTCGAGACTGGCAGCTTCTCTGAAGCGGCTCGTCAACTCGGCTCCTCGCCTTCGGCGGTCAGTCGTAGCATTTCGCGCCTGGAAAAAGCGTTGGCCACTCGCTTGCTGCAACGCACCACGCGCAAGTTGCGGCTCAGTGATGGTGGCGAGGAGGTGTTCAAGCGTTGCCAGGAAATGGTCAGCGCCGCCAAGTCGGTCATGGAGATCAGTGGCCAGTTCACGGATGAGGCAGAAGGGCTGATACGGGTGAGCGTGCCCAAGGCGGTTGGGCGGTTTGTGATTCACCCGCACATGCCGGAATTCTTGCGGCGTTTTCCCAAGGTGGACGTTGAGTTGCTGCTGGAGGATCGGCAGGTGGATCTGATCGATGACCATGTCGACCTGGCCATTCGAATCACTGATCGGCCACCTGCCGGGCTGGTGGGGCGCCAGCTGCTGACGATCGATCATATGCTGTGCGCCACTCCACAGTACCTGGCCGAACACGGGATACCGACGCACCCCCATGATTTGCTCAACCACAGTTGCATCTACCTGGGAGAAACTCCAAGCGATGCGCGCTGGAAATTCAAAAAGGGCACCAAGGCGATCACGGTCGGTGTGCGCGGGCGTTATGCCGCCAATCACACCGGCGTTCGCCTGGGGGCGGTGTTGCAGCATATCGGAATTGGCAGCCTGCCTTATTTCACGGCACGTCACGCGTTGGAGCAGGGGGTAATCGTGCAGGTGTTGCCGGACTGGACCTTTCTGGCGTCTTACCATGGTGGTGCCTGGCTGCTGCATTCACCAACCCGGTACATGCCGCCGAAGTTGCGCGTGTTTATCGATTATCTGGTGGAGTGCCTGGAGAAAGAGCCGACCTTGGGCAAGCCTGGTCGGGGGGCAGAGATGGCGGCCTATGAGACACCTGAAAGTGAAGGTTTGCCCTGAGAGGCCCCATCGCGGGCAAGCCTTGCTCCCACGAGCTTAAGGTCAGCTCACAATGGTCCGGTTTTACCTGTGGGAGCAACGCTTGCCCGCGATGGAGTCATCGGCTGCCACGAAAAAGGCCCGCATGTTCACCATGCGGGCCTCTTGTAGTGCTGATCGTGGATCAGTGCTTGCTGTCGTCGATGGACATCGACAGCAGTTGCTTCTCCTGATTCCAGTCGAACGGCTCATCGTTCTGTTCGGCTTCGAAGCGACGTTCTTCCAGCGCCTGGTACAAATCGATTTCGTCGTCAGGCATGTAGTGCAGGCAATCACCGGCGAAATACCACAGCAGGTCGCGCGGGACCAGGTGGGCGATTTGCGGGTAGCGGGCGATCACCTGGCAGAGGATGTCCTGGCCCAGGTATTGGCTTTCGATCGGGTCGACTGGCAACAATGCCCGCAGTTCGTCGAAACGCTCCAGGAACAAGGCATGGCTTTCTTCGGGAACCTGCTCGGCCTCGCCCACGGCGACCAGGATGCTGCGCAAGTGGTCCAGCAGGACGAGATGATCGGCAACGATGTTGGACACGAGATAAGTCCTCAAGAGCAAAACGGGCGCGGGAGTATAAAGCTCCTGCGCCCGTTTTTACAGGTAGAACGGAATCAGCGGACCTTTCCGTCGGCCAGTGCCAGCTCTTCTTTGTCGAAGTCGTCGACATCGATCACCTTGCGTCGTGCCGCCTCGGCATCACGCAAAGTCAGCGCTTCCACTGGCTGCAATACGCCCGCTTCCAGTGCCGCATCAATCGCGTGTTCCCCGGCAGCCGGCTTGACCTGCCCACTCTTGAGCGCCACATGCAGCTTCTTCTGCAAAGGATGCGCGGCGTTCAACAGGTTGCACGCATGCTGCAACGCGCCGACGGCGTCATCTGCCGCCTGCGGGCGGTAGCAGCCACCGAGCAACTCTTCCAGGGTCGGATCACCTTTGGCGCGACCGATGACAGCAGCGACCTCGGCACCGAGCTTGTCCGACGGACCTTTGTGACGGCGACCGACTGGAAACACGATCACCCGCAGCAGGCAGCCCAGTACTTTGTTCGGGAAGTTGGTCAGCAGTTCGTCGAGGGCCTTTTCCGACTGACCGAGGCTTTCTTCCATCGCCCAGTTAAACAGCGGCGCCATATGTTCAGGCGAATCGAGATCGTGGTAACGCTTGAGTGCCGCAGAGGCCAGGTACATGTTGCTGAGTACATCACCCAGACGTGCCGACAGGCGTTCGCGACGTTTAAGTTCGCCACCCAGCAGCATCATGCTGAGGTCGGCGAGCATGGCGAACGCGGCGGCCTGGCGGTTGAGCGCGCGGAAGTACCCTTGACTCAGGGCATTGCCTGGCGCCCGTTCAAAGTGACCAAAGCCGAGGTTCAGCACCAGGGTGCTGGCGGCGTTGCCAACGGCAAATCCGATGTGCTTGAGCAGCAACGCATCGAACTCGACCAGGGCCTGATCCTTGTCCTCGCGCCCCGCCAGGGCCATTTCCTTGAGTACGAACGGATGGCAGCGAATCGCGCCTTGGCCGAAGATCATCAGGTTGCGCGAAAGGATGTTGGCGCCTTCCACGGTGATGAAGATCGGCGCGCCGTTCCAGCTGCGTCCCAGGTAATTGTTCGGGCCCATGATGATGGCCTTGCCGCCGTGTACATCCATGGCGTGGCTGATGCATTCGCGTCCACGTTCGGTCAGGTGGTACTTGAGGATCGCCGACAGCACCGAAGGCTTCTCGCCCAGGTCTACGGCGTTGGCGGTAAGCATCCGCGCTGCATCCATCATCCATGCATTGCCGCCAATACGCGCCATGGCCTCCTGGATACCCTCGAACGCCGAAAGTGGCACGTTGAACTGCTCGCGGACCTGGGCGTACTGGCCGGTCACCAGGCTGGTGAACTTGGCGGCGCCGGTGCCAACTGCCGGCAGGGAAATCGAACGGCCGACGGACAGGCAGTTCATCAACATCATCCAGCCCTTGCCGAGCATCTCCTGGCCGCCTATCAGGTAGTCCAGGGGGATGAACACGTCCTTGCCGGAATTGGGGCCGTTCATGAACGCCGCGCCCAGTGGCAGGTGGCGACGTCCGATCTCGACGCCAGGGGTGTCAGTTGGAATCAGCGCCAGGCTGATGCCCAGGTCTTCCTTGTCACCCAGCAGATGGTCCGGGTCATAGGCCTTGAACGCCAGGCCGAGGAGGGTCGCGACGGGGCCGAGGGTGATGTAGCGTTTTTCCCAGTTCAGGCGCAGGCCCAGGGTTTCCTGGCCTTCCCATTCACCCTTGCAGATGATCCCGGTGTCGGGCATCGCGCCGGCATCGGAGCCGGCAAGCGGGCCGGTCAGGGCGAAGCACGGAATATCGTCACCGCGCGCCAGGCGTGGCAAATAGTGGTTGCGTTGTTCGTCGGTGCCGTAGTGCAGCAGCAGCTCGGCAGGGCCGAGGGAGTTGGGGACCATCACGGTGGAGGCGAGGTCGCCGCTGCGAGTCGCCAGTTTCATCGCCACCTGGGAGTGGGCATAGGCGGAAAAGCCCTTGCCGCCGAATTCCTTGGGGATGATCAGGGCGAAGAAGCCGTTGTCCTTGATGTGGGTCCAGGCTTGCGGTGGCAGGTCCATGTCCTGGCCGATCTGCCAGTCACTGACCATGGCGCAGAGCTCTTCGGTCGGGCCATCGATAAAAGCCTGTTCCTCTTCGCTCAACTGCACTTTCGGGTAGGCCAGCAATTTATCCCAGTCCGGACGGCCACTGAACAATTCACCGTCCCACCACACCGTGCCTGCGTCGATCGCATCGCGCTCGGTCTGCGACATCGGCGGCAGGGTTTTCTGGAACCAGCTGAACAGTGGCGCGCTGAAAAATTTGCGGCGCAGGTCCGGCAGCAACAAGGGCGCCGCCACGGCGGCGATCAACACCCATAGCAGCAGCAACAACCAGCCTGGCGCGTGACTGAAGGCGCCCATTGCCACCACATAAACGGCAACGATGCACAAGGCGGGTAGTGGGGCGGTGCGGCGATGCGCCAGATAGGCAATGCCGACGATCAGAACCAGTATCCACAACAACAGCATATTTAATCCTCCGTGAACCAGGGCAAAACCAACCCTCAGAGCTTAGACGGCATCCGTAGCAGGGTGATCAGGGCAAGGTGTTGAATTGTGAGAAACCTTGTAAAAGTTTTGCAGGCACGGTTGGCAACAGCCTGCGCAAATCGTTCGCTGCTCGCGCGACAATGCGCCCATGTTTGGCCGAAATGCCGTTATCTCTGTGCTTATCCTGTCGCTAGACTCGGGTCTTCCCCAGGAGATTGATCTCATGCACGAGTATTTGAGCCCCGGCCGCTTCATCGATAGTGACCACCCGTCAGTAGTGGAGTTCGCTGAAAAACACCGTGGCGCCAGTCGCGATCCGCTCGAGCAGGCGATCAATCTCTATTACGCCGTGCGCGAAGCTGTGCGCTACAACCCCTATACCTTCAGCCGCGACCCGCAGACCCTGTGCGGCAGTTACGCCCTGGCGGCAGGGGAAAGCTATTGCGTGCCCAAGGCCACATTGCTGGCTGGCGCAGCGCGGCATTGCGCAATCCCGGCACGTATCGGTCTGGCTGATGTGCGCAATCACCTGTCGACCCCGCGGCTGCTCGAACTGCTCAGGAGCGACGTGTTCGCCATGCACGGTTATACCGAACTGTTCCTGAACGGACGCTGGGTCAAGGCCACGCCGGCATTCAATCAAGGCTTGTGTGAATTGTTCAACGTCGCGCCATTGGAGTTCGACGGGATCAACGACAGCGTGTTCCACCCTTTCAACCGCGATGGCGAGCCGTTGATGGAGTACCTGGTCGACCATGGCCAGTTCACTGATGTGCCTGAAGCGTTCTTTTTCGAGCACCTGGAAAAATGTTACCCGCACCTGTTTGCCGGGCAGTTGCCGGCGCTGCTGGGGGACATGCAGAGCGATTTGAGTCGCGCCTGATCCGGCGTATGCTGCCTGCGCATTCATCCATAAAGAGGCGCTCATGCTGAAGATCTGGGGTCGCAAGAACTCGTCGAATGTCAGGAAACCGTTGTGGGCCGCCGAGGAGCTGGGCCTGGTTTACGAGGCAATAGATGCCGGCGGTGCCTTTGGCGTCGTGGACACCGCGCATTACCGGGCGATGAACCCCAATGCTCGTGTGCCGGTGATCGAAGACGACGGCTTCGTGCTTTGGGAATCCAATGCCATCGTGCGTTATCTCCTGGCCCGCCACGCCAGCAACAGCGCCTGGTACCCGGCGGATCCGCAAGCCCGCGCCAGCGCCGACAAGTGGATGGACTGGACCACTTCGAGCTTTGCCGGCCCGTTCCGCACCGTGTTCTGGGGTGTGCTGCGCACCTCGGCCGATCAACAGGACTGGCCGGCCATCCACGCTGCGATCAAGGAGTGCGACGCGCTACTGGCGGTGGTCGATCAGGCGTTGACGGCCCAACCCTACCTGTCGGGTGAAGAGATCGGCATGGGTGACATCCCCCTGGGCAGTTTTATTTATGCCTGGTTTGAAATGCCCATCGAGCGCGCACCCCAGCCCCATCTTGAGGCCTGGTACGCGCGGCTCAAGCAGCGTCCGGCGTATCAGAAAGCCGTCATGACCGCGTTGACTTAATACTCACTATCGACACGCTTGACTGTACTTGTGTGGCGGGGACAAGCACCATTGCGCTCATGCGCTGCGGTTGTGTTCGTCACCGCCCGCCCTTATCTATTCCTTCCTTTCCCTTCTTGGTGCGTAATCCGATATGAGTTCCGCTCTGTCCATCCGGCAGCTAACCAAAACCTACGGCAACGGTTTCCAGGCCCTGAGTGGTATCGATCTGGATGTCGCCGAAGGTGATTTTTTCGCCTTGCTCGGCCCTAACGGTGCGGGCAAGTCCACGACCATCGGCATTCTCTCGACCCTGGTGAACAAGACCAGCGGCACGGTGAACATCTTCGGCCACGATTTGGACAAGAACCCGGCGGCGCTCAAGCGCTCCATCGGCGTCGTGCCCCAGGAATTCAACTTCAACCAGTTCGAAAAGACTTTCGACATTGTCGTGACCCAGGCCGGTTACTACGGCATCCCGCCGAAAATCGCCAAGGAGCGCGCCGAGCAGTACCTGACCCAACTGGGGTTGTGGGACAAGCGCGATACGCCATCGCGGTCCCTGTCTGGCGGGATGAAGCGCCGGTTGATGATTGCCCGCGCGCTGGTTCACGAACCGCGCTTGCTGATCCTCGACGAGCCGACGGCGGGGGTGGACATCGAGTTGCGGCGCTCGATGTGGACCTTCCTCACCGAGCTGAACCAGAAAGGCATCACCATCATCCTCACCACCCATTATCTGGAAGAGGCTGAACAGCTGTGCCGCAACATCGGCATCATTGATCACGGCACCATCGTCGAGAACACCAGCATGAAGCAATTGCTGGGGCAGTTGCATGTGGAGACCTTCCTGCTCGATCTCAAGAACACCTTGAGCGTTGCGCCGCAGTTGCTTGGTTACCCGGCCAGGCTGGTCGACGGTCATACCCTTGAGGTCCAGGTCGACAAGGCCATGGGCATCACCGCGCTGTTCACCCAGCTTGCGCAGCAGAACATCGAAGTGTTGAGCCTGCGCAACAAAACCAATCGCCTTGAGGAGTTGTTCGTGTCCCTGGTGGAGAAAAATCTGTCGAAGGTGGCGGTATGAGTTCCGAGCTGCAACCCAACCTCGTTGCCCTGAACACCATCGTCTACCGCGAGGTCAGGCGCTTCACCCGAATCTGGCCGCAGACCTTGCTGCCGCCAGCGATCACCATGGTGCTGTACTTCGTGATCTTCGGGAACCTGATCGGTCGGCAGATTGGCGACATGGGTGGCTTCACCTATATGGAGTACATCGTGCCGGGCCTGATCATGATGTCGGTGATCACCAACTCCTACGGCAACGTGGTGTCGAGTTTCTTTGGCAGCAAGTTCCAGCGCTCCATCGAGGAATTGATGGTGTCGCCGGTGTCGCCGCACACGATTCTGATCGGCTACACCCTCGGGGGCGTACTGCGCGGGTTGATGGTGGGGGTGATCGTGACCCTGTTGTCGCTGTTCTTTACCCATTTGCAGGTGCACCACCTGGGCGTGACCATCCTGGTGGTGGTGCTGACGGCAACGATCTTCTCGTTGCTGGGCTTTATCAACGCCGTGTTTGCGCGCAACTTTGATGACATTTCGATCATCCCGACCTTTGTGCTGACGCCATTGACGTACCTGGGCGGGGTGTTCTACTCGATTTCCCTGCTGCCGCCGTTCTGGCAGACCGTGTCCCTGGCGAACCCGGTGCTGCACATGGTCAATGCGTTTCGTTACGGCATCCTCGGAGTCTCGGACATCCGCATCAGCGTAGCGATCACCTTCATGCTGGTGGCGACCGTGGTGTTGTATATCGGTTGCGCGCGGTTGCTGGTAAGTGGCCGCGGGATGCGTACTTAAAGTAATCCTGGATAGACAAACGGCCTCCCATGCGGAGGCCGTTTTGCATCACGACATCCGGTTTTTCTTGCGCCGCCGCCACTGCCGCGCAACCCACCAGCGCCAGTACATCATCGTCAGGCAATAGGCCAAGGCTCCCAGCACCAGTCCCGTGACCACCGAACCGAGCAGGAATGGCTGCCACATCGTGGACAGCTCGCCGCTGATCCATTCCCAGGTCAGTTCGTCCGGCAAGTGCCGGGCAGGAATGTCCATCAACCAGGCGCCCGTCTGGTAGGTACAAAAGAACACGACCGGCATGGTGATTGGATTGGTCAGCCAGACCAGGCTGACGGCGATGGGGATATTGCCGCGCACCATGATGGCCAACGCCGCGGCCACCAGCATCTGCAAGGGAATGGGCAGGAAGGCGGCAAACAACCCCACGGCCATCGCCCGGGCAACGGAGTGGCGGTTGAGGTGCCACAGGTTCGGGTCATGCAGCAGGGTGCCAAGGAAGCGTAAGGACTTATGTTCCCTGATGCTCGTCGGATCTGGCATGTAGCGTTTGAATAAGCGCCGGGGCATAAGGCTTCTCGGTCGGTTAAGGCGGCAAGTATGTCTCGATTCTGTGAACCGCCCATTCAGACTTTGTGACAATTAATAACGACGGCCGTGCGATCCCCCGACTATGCCTAGTGGGTGGACTTCAAGGACGGGCGTATGCGCACAGGGATGATAGCGCTGGCGCTGGGTTTGCTGACCCTGCGTTTCTTACCGGCATTACCGCCGGTCTGGTTGTTGATACTGATGCCGATAGTGGGCCTGATGGTGCTGCCGTTTCGCGCCTATCCGCTGGCGTTTTTCCTGTTTGGCTTCACTTGGGCCTGTACCCAGGCGCAATGGGCGCTAAGCGATCGCTTGCCGATTCAGCTCGAGGGTGAAACCCGTTGGGTGGAGGGGACGGTCACGGGACTGCCGCAGAACGGCGAAGGTGTCGTGCGCTTCGAGCTGTCGGACAGCCATTCCCGGCGTACAAAGCTCCCGCAGCGGATGCGCCTGGCCTGGTACGACGGCCCTGCGGTGAATAGCGGGGAACGCTGGCGCCTGGCGGTCAAGCTGAAACGACCCATCGGGCTGCTCAATCCCCATGCTTTCGACTATGACGCCTGGCTGCTGGCGCAACGCATCGGCGCCACCGGCACGGTGAAGGCTGGCGAAAAACTCGCAGATGCCCGGGGAGCCTGGCGCGATAGCCTGCGCCAGCGCTTGCTGAGTGTAGATGCGCAGGGCCGCAGCGGCGCGCTGGCGGCCTTGGTGCTGGGTGACGGCAGCGGCCTGAGTCGCGAGGACTGGCAGGTGCTGCAAGACACCGGCACCGTGCATTTACTGGTGATTTCCGGGCAGCACATCGGTTTGCTGGCAGGCGTGATGTACTTGCTGATCGCGGGGCTTGCCCGTTATGGCATATGGCCGCGCCGTTTGCCCTGGCTGCCTTGGGCGTGCGGATTGGCATTTTCGGCGGCTCTTGGTTATGGCTTGCTTGCCGGCTTCGACGTACCGGTGCGCCGGGCCTGCGTGATGATCGGCCTGGTGCTGCTGTGGCGCCTGCGTTTGCGCCATCTCGGCGCCTGGTGGCCGCTGCTGCTGGCGCTGAACGGGGTCCTGTTGATGGACCCGCTGACGAGCCTGCAACCCGGTTTCTGGCTGTCCTTTGCGGCGGTGGCAGTGTTGATCTTCACCTTCGGCGGTCGGCTCGGCTCATTGCCCTGGTGGCAAACCTGGACTCGCGCCCAGTGGATGATCGCCATTGGTTTGAGTCCGCTTTTACTCATCCTCGGCCTGCCGATCAGCGTCAGTGGGCCGCTGGTAAATTTACTCGCGGTGCCCTGGATCAGTCTGTTGGTCCTGCCGCCTGCATTGCTTGGTACCTTGCTGCTGCCAATGCCTTATGTGGGCGAGGGGTTGCTGTGGCTCGCCGGGGGGCTGCTCGACTGGCTGTTCAAGGGCCTGGCGCAAGCGGCGGGGCAGGTGCCCGCCTGGGACCCTATGGCGATTGCGTTTTGGACCTGGGCGTTGGCCGCCGCCGGCGCCTTGCTGCTGCTGATGCCGGCGGGCGTGCCGCTGCGATGGCTGGGCTGGCCGATGCTGCTGTTACTGGTCTTGCCACCGCGTCCCACAATCGCCGAAGGCATTGCCGAGGTCTGGCTTCTGGACGTCGGCCAGGGCCTGGCGATCCTGGTGCGCACTCGTCATCACAACCTGTTGTATGACGCCGGGCCGCGTTCCGCGGGCATGGACATGGGCGCGCGAGTGGTGCTGCCGACGTTGCGCAAGCTGGGTGTGGAACAGCTTGACCTGATGCTGATCAGCCATGCTCACGCCGATCATGCCGGAGGCGCCAAGGCAGTGGTCGACGGAGTACCGGTCCGCAGGATAATGGGCGGCGAGCCCTTTCCCCCGGCAGATGGCCTGCTCGCAGATGCCTGCGAGAGCGGCGGGCACTGGAATTGGGACGGGGTGGGCTTCCGGCTCTGGCAGTGGGCGTCGGCGCAGGACAGCAACTCCCGATCCTGCGTGTTGCAAATCGAGGCCTCCGGCGAGCGGTTGCTGCTGACCGGTGATATCGAACGGGCCGCCGAGCAGGCATTGCTCGGCAGCCCGCTGGCCGTCGCCACTGACTGGTTGCAGGCTCCGCACCATGGCAGTCGCACTTCATCCTCGATGCCCCTGCTCAGCGTGCTCCAGCCCAAGGCGGTGCTGATCTCCCGCGGCAACGGCAATTCGTTCGGCCATCCGCACCCAACGGTGATAGCACGCTATCGAAAATTGGCAATGGGGATCTACGACAGTGCCCAGCAGGGCGCCGTTCATCTGCAACTGGGGACCTTCTCGGCACCGGCGACGATGCGTCAACACCGGCGCTTCTGGCGTGATCTGGCACCGCTGGCAGAATGACTGGCGGGCAGCGGGCCCCGACCGGTTGCGCCATCGTGGTCTTCGGTGCGAGAAGCCCCTATGGTAGAGTGGCGCACTTTTTCGAGGGGACTGTCACTGTGTGGGAATTGGTCAAATCCGGCGGCTGGATGATGCTGCCGATCATTCTGAGTTCCATCGTGGCCATGGCGATCGTTGTCGAGCGCCTGTGGACCCTTCGTGCCAGTCGTGTAACTCCGGAGCATTTGCTCGGCCAGGTCTGGGTCTGGATCAAGGACAAACAGCTCAATAAGGAAAAGCTCAAGGAATTGCGCGCCAATTCCCCTCTGGGCGAAATCCTCGCGGCTGGCCTGGCCAACTCCCGGCATGGTCGCGAAATCATGAAAGAGTGCATCGAGGAAGCTGCGGCGCGAGTCATTCACGAACTCGAACGCTACATCAACGCCCTGGGCACGATTGCCGCCATGGCGCCGTTGCTGGGCTTGCTCGGCACCGTGCTGGGCATGATCGATATCTTCAGTGCGTTCATGGGCACCGGCATGGGCACCAACGCGGCGGTACTCGCCGGTGGTATTTCCAAAGCCCTGATCACCACGGCCGCAGGCCTGATGGTCGGTATCCCGGCGGTGTTCTTCCACCGTTTCCTGCAACGCCGGATCGACGAACTGGTGGTGGGCATGGAACAGGAAGCGATCAAGCTGGTTGAGGTCGTACAGGGCGACCGTGATGTTGACCTGGCCGAGGGCAGAGCGTGAAATTCCGCCGCAAGCCTCGGGAAACGGTCGATATAAACTTCGCTTCGCTCATCGACGTGGTGTTTATCCTGCTGCTGTTTTTTGTCGTGACCACCACCTTCACCCGTGAAACCCAGCTGCGCGTCGACCTGCCGGAAGCCGTCAGCGGAACACCTGCCGAAGATCAGCAGGTCAAGCACCTGGACGTGGCGATCAATGCTGAAGGCGCGTTTTCGGTGAATAACCAGGTCTTGCCCAAGAACGACCTGGCGACCCTGATGGACGCCCTGCAGAAAGAATCCAACGGCGACACCAGCCTGCCGCTGTCCATCAGCGCCGACGGCAAGACCCAGCATCAGTCGGTCATCATCGCCATGGATGCTGCCGGCAAGCTCGGTTTCAGCCACCTGCGCATGACCACTGTCGAGGCGGCGCCGCCCGCGCCCTGATGGCCATGTCCGATCGCTTGCTCGCCGCGTGGTACCAGGGACATCCGGCCCTGAAGCTGTTGCAGCCGCTGGAGTGGCTCTATCGCCGCGTGGTCACGAACAAGCGCAAGCGTTTCCTGGCGGGCGAGGGCGAGATCTATCAGCCGCCAGTGCCGTTGATCGTCGTCGGTAATATCACCGTCGGCGGCACGGGCAAGACTCCGCTGATTCTCTGGATGATCGAGCACTGCCAGCGTAGCGGGCTGCGCGTCGGGGTGGTCAGTCGGGGTTACGGCGCCAAACCACCGCAACTGCCATGGCGAGTCGCGGCGGATCAGGGCGCCGATACTGCGGGCGACGAGCCTCTGTTGATCGTCCAGCGCACCGGCGTACCCTTGATGATCGACCCGGACCGCAGTCAGGCGGTCAAGGCCTTGCTCGAGAGTGAACCGCTGGACCTGATCCTGTCGGACGACGGCATGCAGCATTATCGCCTGGCCCGTGACCTTGAGCTGGTGCTGATCGACGCTGCCCGTGGCCTGGGTAACCAGCGCTGCCTGCCCGCCGGGCCCCTGCGTGAGCCGGTCGAGCGCCTTGAGAGCGTCGATGCGGTGCTCTACAACGGCGCCGCTGACGATCGCCATGACGGGTTTGCGTTCCAGCTGCAACCTACCGCGCTGGTCAATCTGCGTAGCGGTGAACGGCGGCCGCTCGATCATTTTCCTGCGGGTCAGGCACTGCATGCCGTGGCCGGCATCGGTAATCCGCAGCGTTTCTTCACGACCCTCGAAACGCTACACTGGAAGCCTGTACCGCACGCGTTCGCTGACCACGCCGAGTACAGCGTGCAGGCACTGAATTTCGCTCCGTCATTGCCTTTGGTAATGACTGAAAAGGACGCGGTGAAGTGCCGTGCCTTCGCCGCCGCCGATTGGTGGTACCTGACGGTCGATGCTGCGCCATCCCCGGCCTTTGTCGCCTGGTTCGATACGCAGCTGATGCGCCTGGTGCCGGACCGTCTTTTGCCTTAACTCCGTTTTATCCAGGGAATGCTCATGGACACCAAATTGCTCGATATCCTCGCTTGCCCCGTCTGCAAAGGCCCGCTCAAGCTCAGCGCTGACAAGACCGAGCTGATCAGCAAGGGCGCCGGCCTCGCTTATCCGATTCGCGACGGCATCCCGGTCATGCTCGAAACCGAAGCGCGCACCCTGACCACCGACGAGCGCCTGGATAAATGACCGCAGCCTTTACTGTCGTCATCCCATCGCGTTACGCCTCCACCCGTTTGCCTGGCAAGCCGCTGTTGCTGATCGCCGGCAAACCGATGATCCAGCACGTCTGGGAACAGGCGAGCAAAAGCAGCGCCGAGCGCGTGGTGGTGGCCACCGACGACCTGCGCATCGTCGCAGCCTGCAAAGGCTTTGGCGCTGAAGTGGTGCTGACGCGTGAAGATCACAACTCCGGTACCGATCGCCTGGCCGAAGTGGCGACGAAGCTGGGCCTGGCGCCCGACGCCATCGTGGTTAACGTGCAAGGTGACGAACCGCTGATTCCACCTGATGTGATCGATCAGGTCGCGGCCAACCTGGCAGCCCACACCGAAGCGCGCATGGCCACTCTGGCTGAGCCGATCGAAGATGTGGAAACCCTGTTCAACACTAATGTGGTCAAGGTAGTCAGTGACCTCAACGGTCTGGCGCTGACCTTCAGCCGAGCGACCTTGCCGTGGGCCCGCGATGACTTTGCCAGGAGTCGCGAGCAATTGCCGGAAGGCGTGCCGTACCGTCGCCACATCGGCATTTATGCTTACCGCGCCGGGTTCCTGCATGACTTCGTCAGCTGGGGCCCTTGCTGGCTGGAAAACACTGAATCCCTGGAACAACTAAGGGCCTTGTGGCACGGCGTGCGTATCCACGTGGCTGACGCTTTGATCGCGCCACCGACCGGCGTCGATACCGCTGAAGACCTGGAGCGGGTTCGTCGCCTGCTGGAGGCCTGATGCGGGTTCTGTTCGTCTGCCTGGGCAACATCTGCCGCTCGCCGACCGCCGAAGGCGTGCTGCGCCATAAACTGCGCGAGGCCGGACTGGCGGGGCAAGTCGAGGTCGCCTCCGCCGGTACGGGCGACTGGCACGTCGGCAAGGCCCCGGATAAACGCAGCCAGGCCGCCGCCCGGCTACGCGGTTACGATTTGTCTGCCCAGCGCGCGCAGCAAGTCAGTCGTGCCGATTTCTCCATGTATGACCTGATCCTGGCGATGGATAACAGCAACCTGCGCAATCTCAAGGCATTGCAGCCTGCGAAGGGCAAGGCGGAGCTTGACCTGTTCCTGCGCCGCTATCAGTCGGAACTCGATGAAGTTCCAGACCCGTACTACGACGGCGACCAGGGCTTCGAGCAGGTATTGGACCTGATCGAGCGCGCCAGTGACCTGCTGGTGATCGAATTGAAGGGGCGGTTATGAATCTGCAGGTGCAAGCCCGGGTATCGCTCAAACCGTACAACAGCTTTGGCGTGGATGTGCAGGCCCGCCTTTTTGCCCAGGCCCACAGTGACGACGACGTGCGCGACGCCCTGGTGTATGCCACGCAGCACGAGGTGCCATTGCTGGTAATCGGTGGGGGCAGCAACTTGCTGCTCACCGCCGATATCCAGGCGCTGGTGCTGCGCATGGCCACCCGCGGGATTCGCCTGCTCAGCGATAACGGCCAGCAGGTGGTGATCGAAGCCGAAGCCGGCGAGCCTTGGCATCCGTTTGTGCAACACACCCTGGCCCAGGGTTTGTCTGGCCTGGAAAACCTCAGCCTGATCCCCGGTACGGTCGGCGCGGCACCGATGCAGAACATCGGCGCTTATGGCGTGGAGATCAAGGACGTGTTTGCCGGCCTGACCGCGCTTGATCGCCGGACCGGCGAACTGCGCGACTTCAGCCTGGACGAGTGCAAGTTCGCCTACCGCGACAGCCTGTTCAAGCAGGAGCCGGGGCGCTGGTTGATCCTGCGGGTGCGCTTCAACCTGAACCGCGCTGAACACCTGCATTTGGAATACGGCCCGGTGCGTCAGCGCCTGACAGAGCAGGGCATTGACCGTCCGACTGCCGGCGACGTCAGCCAGGCGATCTGCAGCATTCGCAGCGAAAAACTGCCGGACCCTGCAGTACTGGGCAATGCTGGCAGTTTCTTCAAGAACCCTCTGGTACCGGCGGCGCTGGTCACCCGGCTCAAGGCTGAATTCCCGGACCTGGTGGCCTACGCGCAACCCGACGGGCAGATGAAGCTGGCGGCTGGATGGCTGATCGAGCGCGCAGGCTGGAAGGGCTTTCGCGAAGCCGACGCCGGTGTGCACAAGTTGCAGGCGCTGGTGCTGGTCAACTATGGCGCGGCCACTGGCCTGCAGTTGCTGGACCTGGCGCAACGGATCCAGAAAGACATTTGGCAACGATTCCAGGTCGAGCTGGAAATGGAGCCCAACAGATATTGAGGCTACGCTTTCAGCACTGCCCTGGAGGCCCTGCACATTTGTCGATGTGCAGGGCTTTTTTGTTAATCCTGGGTTAACTTAGCCGCCTAACGATACAAGCCATTTTGCTACACCAAAGGCCCGATGCAGACGTCGCCGTCGGCATGAGAGAGCCTCCTTAGCCTGAGTCGATCTGCGTGATGCCAACCGCCAGCTTCTGGCGGCAGATTGCTCGACCCCATAACCGTCTTTAGATATGCGGGCGTGCCCATGATTACCCTGAAACTCAACGGTCAAGACCATCAACTCGATGTCACCGAGGACATGCCCCTGCTCTGGGCAATTCGCGACGTGGCCGGTTACAACGGCACCAAGTTTGGCTGCGGCATGGGCCTGTGTGGTGCCTGCACCATTCACATCGACGGCTCCCCGGCACGCAGTTGCATCACGCCGATCGGCTCGGTGATCGGCCAGGACGTTAGCACCATCGACAATTTGCACAGCGACCCGGTTGGGCAAGTCGTCCAGCAAGCCTGGCTCGACACAGCAGTGGCCCAGTGCGGGTTCTGCCAGGGCGGGCAGATCATGTCGGCGACAGCATTGCTCAAGGTCAACCCCAACCCCAGCGACGAGCAAATCGAAGAAGCGATGGTGGGCAACATTTGCCGTTGCGGCACCTACAACCGTATCAAGACCGCCATACGCCAAGCCTCCACCCACCTGAAGGAGGCCAAGGCATGAGCGGGCTACCGAATGATTTTGCGCTGAGCAATCTCAGCCGCCGTGGTTTCCTCAAGGGCGTAGGCGCTACCAGCGCGCTGGTGCTGGCCGCCAGTTGGGGTTGGCAGGACGCACTCGCCGCCGATAAAGAGCAGAAATTCGGCGCAGACGGTATGCCCAATGGCTGGATCGACGATCCAAAAGTATATGTCAGCATTGCCGCCGATGGCACCGTAACCGTGGTGTGCAACCGCTCGGAAATGGGCCAGGGCGTGCGCACTAGCCTGAGCATGGTGGTGGCGGACGAGCTGGATGCCGACTGGGCGATGGTCAAGGTGCAGCAGGCGCCCGGTGATGAAGTTCGCTATGGCAACCAGGACACCGACGGCTCGCGCAGCATGCGCCATTGGTACGAGCCGATGCGTCGTTGTGGCGCCGCTGCGCGCACGATGCTTGAGCAAGCCGCTGCCGAGCAGTGGAAAGTACCGGTAGGCGAGTGTCAGGCACAGTTGCACAAAGTCATTCACCAGCCCACCAAGCGTGAACTGGGTTACGGCGCCCTGGCGGCTGCCGCTGCTGCACTGGCAGTGCCGGCTCGCGACAGCCTGCGGCTTAAGCAGCCTGCGCAGTTTCGATACATCGGCAAGGAAGGCATCAAGGCGATCGATGGTGCCGACATCGTCAATGGTCGTGCAGTCTACGGCGCCGATGTGCACATCGAGGGCATGCTCTACGCGACCATTGCGCGCCCGGCGGTATATGGCGGCAAGGTCAAATCCGTTGACTCGAGTGCGGCGCTGAAAGTGCCTGGCGTGCTCAAGGTCATCAACATCGAAGGGCGGCCAATGCCGTCGGAGTTCCAGCCCCTGGGTGGCGTGGCCGTGATCGCCAGCAATACCTGGGCAGCGATCAAAGGGCGCGAAGCGCTGAAGATCGAGTGGGACGATGGCCCGAATGCCAGCTATGACTCGATCGCCTACCGCAAGGAGCTGGAAGCTGCATCGCTCAAGCCCGGCAAGGTCGTGCGCAACACCGGCAACATCGACGAGGCCATGGGCAACGCCGACACCACGCTGGAAGCGTCTTACTATCTGCCGCACCTGGCACAGTCCCCGATGGAGCCGATGGTAGCCATTGCGCGCTTCAAGGACGGCGTCTGCGAGGCCTGGGCGCCGAGCCAGGCACCCCAGGTGACGCGAGAGCGAATTGCCGAACGCCTCGGCGTCCCGTTCGATAACGTCACGGTCAACGTGACCCTGCTCGGCGGCGGCTTCGGACGCAAGTCCAAGCCGGATTTTGTCATCGAAGCGGCGATCCTCGCCAAGGAATTTCCCGGCAAGGCAGTGCGGGTGCAATGGACGCGTGAAGACGATATCCATTGTTCGTACTTTCATACCGTGTCGGCCGAGTACCTCAAAGCCAGCCTGAACAAGGACGGCCTGCCGTCCGGCTGGCTGCACCGCACCGTCGCGCCCAGTATCACGGCGCTGTTTGCACCGGGCATGAACCATGAAGCAGCGTTCGAGCTGGGCATGGGCTTCACCAACATGGCCTATGCGATCCCCAACGTGCGCCTGGAAAACCCCGAGGCCAAGGTGCATACCCGGGTGGGTTGGTACCGTTCGGTGTCGAACATTCCCCACGGCTTTGCGATCCAGAGTTTCGTCGATGAGTTGGCCCACAAGGCCGGCCGCGATCCGCTGGAGTACCAGATCAAGCTGCTCGGCCCGGACCGCCAGATCGATCCGCGCACCTTGAGCGAAGAGTGGAACTACGGCGAGTCGCCGGAACGCTATCCGATTGATACCGGCCGTATGCGCAAGGTCCTGGAAACTGCGGCGAAGGCGGCGGGGTGGGGTCGTGACTTGCCCAAGGGCCGTGGCCTGGGCCTGGCGGTGCACTACAGTTTTGTCACCTATGTCGCGGCGGTGATCGAGGTTGAGGTCAAGGATGACGGCACGTTGATCGTGCATAAGGCGGATATCGCAGTGGACTGCGGCCCGCAGATCAACCCGGAGCGCATCCGCTCGCAATTCGAAGGTGCCTGTGTGATGGGCCTGGGTAATGCGGTGCTCGGCGAAATCAGCTTCAAGGACGGCAAGGTCCAACAGGATAACTTCCACATGTACGAAGTAGCACGCATGTCCCTGGCGCCGAAGGAGGTGGCGGTGCACATGGTCACTCCGCCGGGAGACGTGCCGCTTGGGGGCGTCGGCGAACCTGGCGTTCCACCGATTGCGCCGGCGCTGTGTAATGCGATTTTTGCTGCCACGGGCCAGCGTATTCGCAACTTGCCGGTGCGCTTCCAGTTACAGGGTTGGCAGAAGGCGCAAGCCTGATGGACAGCGTCGATCTGAATGTCCTGCGCAGCGTGCTGGAGTGGCGCAATGCGGGCCAGCGGGTGGTGCTGTACAGCGTGGTCCAGACGTGGGGCACTGCGCCCCGGGCACCTGGCGCCATGCTGGCGTTGCGTGAAGATGGCGTGGTGATCGGGTCTGTGTCCGGCGGCTGCGTCGAGGATGATCTGATTGCCCGCCTGCACGATGGGCGCATCCCGGCTGACGGACCGCCCGTGCAGTTGATCACCTACGGCGTGACTCGCGAGGAGGCTGCGCGCTTTGGCTTGCCTTGTGGCGGTACCTTGCGCCTGACTGAGGAGCGCGTAGGCGATCCGGCCTGGGTGGCACAGTTGCTGGCACGTTGCGAGGCGCACGAGATTGTGGCGCGCTCGCTGTCGATTGAAACCGGTGAGGTGTTGCTGGAGCCCGCAGACAAGTTGCAAACGCTGACCTTTGACGGCAAGACGCTGCGGGCCATTTATGGTCCGCGCTGGCGCCTGCTGCTGATCGGCGCAGGTCAACTGTCGCGATATGTCGCCGAGATGGCGCGGCTGCTGGATTTCGAGGTGCTGATCTGCGATCCGCGCAGCGAATTCGTCTATGGCTGGGAAGAGCAGCATGGACGCTTCGTCCCGGGCATGCCCGACGAAGCGGTACTGACTATCCAGACCGACGAGCGCACGGCCATTGTTGCGCTCACCCATGACCCGCGCCTGGATGACATGGCGCTGCTGACGGCGCTGGACTCCGATGCATTCTACGTGGGTGCGCTGGGGTCTCGGGTCAACAGCCTGAAGCGCCGGGATAATCTGGCTCAGCTAGGCTTGTCGGCAGCGGCCATTGAACGGCTGCACGGCCCGATCGGCTTGCACATTGGTAGCCATTCGCCAGCGGAAATCGCTTTGTCGCTGATGGCTGAAATTGTCGCAATCAAGAACGGCGTCGAACTCAAACAGAAGAAGCCCTTGCAGGAGGCGCCATGAGCGAACCCATCGCCGTCATCGTGCTGGCAGCGGGGCAGGGCGAGCGCTTTCGCCAGGTAGCGGGCGCCGACAAGGACAAGTTGCTGGCGGACTGTACCGGGCGCGACGGTGCTGTGCGGTCGGTCATCGAACATGTCCTCGTGAACCTGCCGGCTAAGGCGGGCAAACGGGTTGTGGTTACCACTGCAGATCGTCCCCAGGTGATTCGCATGGCCCAGGCCTATGGGTTCGAGGTGGTCCTGATCGAGTCCACGGGCATGGGGGACAGCATTGCTGCCGGGGTGGCGGCGTGTCCGCAGCCCGGTGGTTGGTTGATTGTGCTGGGGGATATGCCCTTCATCCTGCCGTTGAGCATTGAGCGGGTGATAGCAGGGATGGCGGCTGACACTATCAGTGTGCCAGTGCATGACGGCGAGTATGGGCACCCGGTGGCGTTCGCGGATTCTTTCGGACCGGCGTTGATCGCGCTCTCGGGGGACGGCGGGGCCAGGCCGCTGTTCGCTACGGCCAGGGTGGTTGAAGTGGAGGTGGATGATCCTGGGGTGTTGTGGGATGTGGATGTGCCCGGGGCCCTGGTGTTTGTGTAAAACATCAAAAGATCGTCCGAACGCGGCCCGAGCCTTCGGACGATCTTTTGATCTTCAAGGTATAAAAAAGCCCCGCTCTGGATCACCAGGCGGGGCTTTTTGTCAGCCGTCGGAATCAGACGAGGGGTTTAGGCTCGTGCTCTTTTTCCTGGGCTTTTTCGTGTTGCTCTACCGCGTCCTGTACGGAACGTGGTGCTTCATCGATCACTGACGCTACAGGCTCAGCGACAACTTCAGCAGGGGCTTCAGCGACCACCGGTGCAGGCTCAACCACGGCTGGAGCAGCAGCGGCAGCCAATTCAGCTTCCTTCTGCAGACGCTCGGCTTCACGCTTGCGACGACGCACTTCACGCGGGTCGTTTGGCGCGCGACCATTTTCAGTCAGGGCGCTTGCCGGCGCGGCTTCGACCACAGGTGCAGCCACTTCGGCTACAACCGGGGCTTCAACCGGCACTTCGACCACTGGAGCAGGCTCTGCAGCCGCAACCACTGGCTCTGGCTCGTAAGCCGGAGTTTCAGCTACCGGGGCTGGTGTTTCTGCAACAGCTGGCTCGGCAACCCAGTTGAAAGCGGTTTGCTCTTCGCGAACTTCACGAATCGATTCGGTCACGGTTTCGCTGACCGTCTCGGCAGCAGGCTCTGCAATCACTGCTGGAGCTTCGACGACTGCCGCAGGTTGCGGTGCCGCTTCTACTTCAGGCTGCGCTTCACGAGCCGGCGCCACTTCGATTTCCGGCGAAGCGGTGGCTTCGACAGGCGAGGTCGCTTCAACCACTGGCGCTTCGACTGGAGCAGTGTCCAGGGTGGCAGCAGTAGCGCGTTCGGCTTGCTCGTTGGCCTGTGCTTCAGCTGGAGCACTGATCACCGAGCTGGCAACGGCTGCGGTAACAGCCAGGCCAGCGGCCAGGTCGTTAGCGCTTGGTGCGTCGGCAGTGGCTGCCACTTCGCCTTCAGCGGAGTCAGACTCTTCCGAACCTTCGATCACATTGCCGTTGGCATCACGCTGACGCTCGCGACGGTTGCTGCGACGACGCTGGCCGCGGGAGCGACGGCGTGGACGATCGCCTTCGGCGCCTTCCTGTCCGTCTTCCTGCAGTTGCTCTTCGTTGGACAGCAGTTCTTCTTCGGCTACTGGAGCTGCTGCTTGCTCGGCACGTGGCTGACGTTCTTCACGCGGTGGGCGTGGAGCACGTTCTTCGCGTGGCTGGCGAGCCGGACGCTCTTCGGTGGTAGCGACAGCGACAGCGGCAGCGGCTGGAGCAACAGCGTCCAGGGGTTCGCGTAATTCGCGTACACGTTCTTCACGCTCGCCACGTGGCTTGCGGTCTTCACGTGGAGCGCGCGGTGCACGTTCCTCACGCGGTGCGCGTGGTGCACGCTCTTCACGTGGCGCGCGTTCTTCGCGGACTACTGCCGGCGTTTCTTCACGAGCTTCGCGTGGTTCACGAGCTTCCCGTGGAGCGCGTTCTTCACGCGGTGCACGTTCTTCGCGAGGCTTGCGCTCTTCGTCGCGGCGACCGTTACGGTTGCGGCTCTGCTGACGACCGTTGCGACGCTCTTCGTTACGAGCCGGACGCTCGGTGGTCGCAGGCTTTTCAACCACAACCGGTGCGGCGGGCTCTTCCTTGGTTGCAAACAGGCTGACCAGCGACTTCACCAGGCCCTTGAACAGGCTTGGCTCTGGCACGGCGGCCGGTGCAGCCACAGGCGCGGCAGCAACAACTTCGGCAGGAACCGGCGCATTGGCGCGGGCAGGGGCCGTCTTGACTGCAGCTTCCTGGCGAACCAGGGTGCGGGTCGCAGCGGCTGGCTGGACTTCTTCCACTTCGGCAGCGGCAGCAGCGATTTCGTAGCTGGACTGGTTGATGTGGGCTTCCGGGCTGTCATCGCGCAGACGCTGAACTTCGAAGTGCGGCGTTTCGAGATGATCGTTCGGCAGAATGACGATGCGGGCACGGGTGCGCAGTTCGATCTTGGTGATCGAGTTGCGTTTTTCGTTGAGCAGGAACGCGGCGACCGGGATCGGCACTTGTGCACGAACTTCGGCGGTGCGGTCTTTCAGGGCTTCTTCTTCGATCAGGCGCAGGATCGCCAGCGACAGCGATTCAACGTCACGGATGATGCCGGTGCCGTTGCAACGCGGGCAAACGATGCCGCTGCTTTCGCCCAACGATGGACGCAGGCGCTGACGGGACATTTCCAACAGGCCGAAGCGCGAGATGCGACCGACTTGCACGCGAGCGCGGTCGGCTTCCAGGCATTCGCGGACTTTCTCTTCCACGGCGCGCTGGTTCTTGGCAGGGGTCATGTCGATGAAGTCGATGACGATCAGGCCGCCGATGTCGCGCAAGCGCAACTGACGGGCGATTTCTTCAGCAGCTTCAAGGTTGGTCTGCAGCGCGGTTTCTTCGATGTCGCTGCCTTTGGTGGCGCGCGCCGAGTTGATGTCGATGGACACCAGGGCTTCGGTCGGATCGATGACGATGGAACCGCCGGAAGGCAGTTCGACGACACGCTGGAAAGCGGTCTCGATCTGGCTTTCGATCTGGAAACGGTTGAACAGCGGAACGCTGTCTTCGTACAGCTTGATCTTGCTGGCGTACTGCGGCATCACCTGGCGGATGAAGGTCAGGGCTTCGTCCTGGGCTTCGACGCTGTCGATCAGCACTTCGCCGATGTCCTGGCGCAGGTAATCGCGGATGGCGCGGATGATCACGTTGCTTTCCTGGTAGATCAGGAACGGCGCGGAGCGATCGAGCGAGGCTTCTTTGATGGCGGTCCAGAGTTGCAGCAGGTAATCGAGGTCCCACTGCATTTCTTCACTGCTGCGACCAAGGCCGGCAGTGCGCACGATCAGACCCATGTCAGCCGGGGCAACCAGGCCGTTCAGGGCTTCACGCAGTTCGTTGCGCTCTTCGCCTTCGATGCGACGGGAGATGCCGCCAGCACGCGGGTTGTTCGGCATCAGCACCAGGTAACGACCGGCCAGGCTGATGAAGGTGGTCAGGGCGGCGCCCTTGTTGCCACGTTCTTCTTTTTCGACCTGGACAATGACTTCCTGGCCTTCGCTCAGGACGTCCTTGATGTTGACGCGGCCTTCCGGGGCTTTCTTGAAGTATTCGCGGGAGATTTCTTTGAGGGGCAGGAAGCCGTGGCGCTCAGAGCCGAAATCGACAAAGGCAGCCTCAAGGCTTGGTTCGATGCGAGTAATCCGGCCTTTATAGATGTTGGCCTTCTTCTGCTCGCGTGCACCGGATTCGATGTCCAGGTCGTAGAGGCGCTGGCCATCTACCAGTGCAACACGCAACTCTTCGGGTTGAGTTGCGTTAATCAGCATTCTTTTCATGTAGTACCGTCGGTTTCCGGGCTGCCGGAAACGGCGTTCGGCACACACGACTTCTCATGGTCGGTGTCAGGTGCGTCGGGAGTGGTTGGCCATTCCCGTGTCCAGCGATGTCCGGCCAATGTGGGCCTTCGTCGCGACGTACGCGTCCTGCTTGCTGTGGCTACTTAAGCACTCAGTCAGGAGGAGGAATCAACCATTGGCTGTGGACGAGATGAAGCGTCTTGAAAAAGCCTATTGCTACACAGTCCAGCGGTTGTGCATCTCCACCCTACACGTATCCCTGAAAATTCGGGTGCTGCCGCGCGCAGAATCCGCAGCGGGTTGGCATTTACCGTGAGCTCCAAAAGGGGAGGTCACGCATCATGGCTAATTTAGGCGTTGTTTCCGAAACCTTCGCTCGGGGTCATTCGCAACTGACTGCACTTTGTGAACTGGCCATGAATATTGGCTCGCAAGGCGAGTGAAAACTCTGCCCTGCGGCTTGATTCAGGCCTCATGTCACCTGCGCTCGTTACAGCTGCAAACTCCACCGTTAAGTAGCGAAAGCCCCGTAGGACGGCCTCGCGTCCTGGTGAATTGCATTGGTCAGGGCCGGTTTTAGACCGTTGGTCCGCTGTCCAGGCCGCTTTTGGCGGCGTTCGCGACTATAGCAGTAATGATTAAGTGCTTCAATTCCATAAAAAATTGATATCATCTGCGCCATGACGACTACTGCCCCCTCGACCCCAAGCGTACAACTGCTTGAGGTCTCGCCGGAATATGCCGGCCAACGTATTGATAACTTCCTTCTCGCTCGGCTCAAAGGCGTGCCCAAGACCTTGATCTATCGCATTTTGCGTAAAGGCGAAGTGCGAGTGAACAAAGGTCGGATCAAGCCCGAATACAAGCTGCAGGCGGGCGATATCGTGCGCGTGCCGCCTGTGCGCGTGCCCGAGCGCGACGAGCCGGTGCCGCTGGCACAAGGCCTGCTGCAGCGCCTCGAAGCCTCGATTATCTTCGAGGACAAGGCCCTGATCGTGATCAACAAGCCTTGTGGTATTGCGGTTCACGGCGGTAGCGGTCTGACCTACGGCGTGATCGAAGCCTTCCGTCAGTTGCGCCCCGATTGCAAGGAGCTCGAGCTCGTTCACCGACTTGACCGAGACACCTCTGGCCTGCTGATGATTGCCAAGAAACGCAGCATGCTGCGTCACTTGCACACGGCCTTGCGCGGTGATGGCGTGGACAAGCGCTACATGGCGCTGGTTCGTGGCAACTGGGCCGCCTCGATCAAGCAAGTCCGTGCCTCGCTGGGCAAGAGCAACCTGCGTTCCGGCGAGCGCATGGTCGAGGTCGACGAGGAGGAGGGCAAGGAGTCCGTGACCGTGTTCAAGGTGCTAAGGCGCTTCGGCGACTTTGCGACCATGGTCGAAGCCAGGCCAATCACCGGCCGCACCCACCAGATCCGCGTGCACACCCTGCATGCCGGGCACTGCATCGCTGGCGACCCGAAATACGGGGATGAGGGTTTCAGCAAGGAAATCCGCGACCTGGGTGGCAAGCGACTGTTCCTCCACGCTTATCTGCTGACCGTGCCGCTGCCTGATGGTGGCGAGCTGAAGTTGCAGGCGCCGGTGGATGAAATGTGGGCCAAGACTGTGGAGCGCCTGAGTGCACCCCTCTGATTGCAAACTGCTGATATTTGACTGGGACGGGACGCTCGCGGACTCCATCGGGCGGATTGTCGAGGCCATGCATGTGGCCTCAGAGCGCTCAGGATTTGAGCTGCGCGATGATTTTGCCGTCAAGGGCATCATCGGTCTCGGTTTGCCGGAAGCGATTCGCACCCTGTACCCGCACATCAGCGAGGGTGAGCTGATCGCCTTTCGGGGGTATTACGCCGATCACTACATCGCCGCCGAAGCCGTGCCTTCGCCCTTGTTCGAGGGTGTGCTCGAGTCGATGGAGGCCTTTCGCGCCGAGGGTTATCATCTGGCTGTTGCAACCGGCAAGGCCCGTCGCGGGCTCGACCGGGTATTGAAGGCACACGGCTGGGAAAAATATTTCGACATCACTCGTGCGGCGGATGAAACTGCCAGCAAGCCCCATCCTCTGATGCTGGAGCAGATCCTCGCGCACTGCGACGTTCGCCCGGAGCAGGCAATGATGGTTGGCGATTCCTCTTTCGACCTGCAGATGGCCCGCAACGCCGGTATGGCGTCGGTAGCGGTCAGTTACGGCGCTCAATCGATCGAGGCGCTGAAGCTGTTCGAGCCGCGACTGGCGATTGATCGTTTTTCAGAATTGCATGCCTGGCTGAATCAACAGGCTTAACAGGTTTTTTGGGGTAGATGGCATGACCGACGAATGGAAGGCGCCCGCCAAGGCGGATGCGCAGAGCGGTGACGAGAAAAGCTGGAAGTTGCTGGAAAAGACCTTGTTGGCCAGCGTGCAGGAACAGCGCCGGTCCCGTCGCTGGGGGATTTTCTTCAAGCTGCTGACCTTTGTGTACCTGTTTGGCGCTTTGATGCTGTTCACGCCGCTGATGGACATGGAAAAAGCCGCCACTCGCAGTGCCAACTACACCGCGCTGATCGAGGTCACTGGTGTGATCGCCGACAAGGAGCAGGCCAGCGCCGATAACATCGTTGGCAGCCTGCGAGCGGCCTTCGAGGATGACAAGGTCAAGGGCGTGGTCCTGCGGATCAACAGCCCGGGCGGCAGCCCGGTGCAATCAGGCTATGTGTACGACGAGATTGTTCGCCTGCGTGCGCTGCATCCTGATACCAAGGTGTATGCGGTTATCTCCGACCTGGGGGCGTCCGGCGCTTACTACATTGCCAGTGCGGCCGATCAGATCTACGCGGACAAGGCCAGCCTGGTGGGGTCCATCGGCGTGACTGCGGCCGGTTATGGTTTCGTCGGCACCATGGAGAAGCTGGGCGTGGAGCGCCGGACCTATACGTCTGGCGAGCACAAGTCCTTCCTCGATCCGTTCCAGCCGCAGAAGCCTGATGAGACTCGGTTCTGGCAGGGCGTGCTCGATACCACCCATCAGCAATTCATCAATAGTGTGAAGAAGGGTCGTGGCGATCGCCTGAAAGACAAGGAGCACCCGGAGCTGTTCTCTGGCTTGGTCTGGTCGGGTGAGCAGGCGCTACCGCTGGGGTTGATCGATGGCCTGGGCAGTGCCAGTTCGGTGGCTCGCGATGTCATTGGCGAGAAAGAACTGGTGGATTTTACCGTTCAGGAGTCGACGTTCGACCGCTTCTCGAAGAAGCTCGGCGCCAGCGTGGCTGAACAATTGGCGATGTGGATGGGTTTCAACGGCCCGTCGTTGCGTTAAGCCGTTTAAAAGATCTTTTGCTTTCAAGGGACTTGTAAGCCCTCGACCAGCAGCATATCGATCAGCCGAATCAGCGGCAGGCCGATCAGGCTGGTGGCGTCAGGGCCTTCGGTGCGCTGAAACAGGCTCACCCCCAATCCTTCGGCCTTGAAGCTGCCTGCGCAGTCGTAGGGCTGCTCTGCATGCAGGTAACGCTCGATGCTTGCCTGGTCGAGGGTGCGCATGTGCACCGTGAACGGTACGCAATCCACCTGGCAATGCCCGGTCTGGCTGTTGAGCAGGGCCAGGCCCGTGAGAAAGGTCACGCTGGCGCCGCTGGCGGCGAGTAACTGATCCCGCGCGTTCTCGAACGTGTGCGGTTTGCCGATGATGCGCTCGCCGAGCACCGCGACCTGGTCGGAACCAATGATCAGGTGGTCGGGAAAAGTGCCAGCCAGCGCCTGGGCTTTTTCTCTGGCGAGGCGCTTGACCAGTTCAATGGCCGGCTCTTGCGGGCGATGACTTTCATCGATATCTGGCGAGCTGCAGACGAACGGCAACCGCAGGCGGGCCAGCAATTCCCGGCGGTAAACCGAGCTTGAAGCGAGTAATAAGGGCAGCATGCGCAACTCCAGAAGTCAGTTGCGAATTCTAGCGAGGCTTCCAAGTGACGCACAGGGCTGAATTTCCTTTGACATGGCTGGGTGCATCCCTATAATGCTGCGCCTATGTTGAATGACCCGATTCCACCTCACGTTGACCCGCGCAAATTGGCTGACCGTGGCACCACCCTTCAAGGTGAACTGCTGCTGGCCGATTTGGAGAGACTCTGCGACCCGCTTTCCGACACTGTCGGTACGGTGCAGGCGAAATTCGTTTTTGAACGAGATGAACGTAAGTCTGTGGTAATCCACAGTTTTATCGACACCGAAGTCAAAATGGTTTGCCAGCGTTGTCTTGAGCTGGTCACCCTGCCGATCCATAGCGAATGCAGTTATGCTGTGGTAAAGGAGGGTGCGAATACCCAGTCGTTGCCGAAAGGTTATGACGTGCTGGAACTGGGCGAAGATCCATTGGATCTGCAGTCACTGATCGAGGAGGAGCTTCTGCTCGCCTTGCCCATTGTGCCTGCTCATCATCCGGAAGAATGCCAGCAGCCGGCGGGTCTCGATGAGCCCGAACCGAGCGAGGACGAGGTAACGCGGTCCAACCCGTTCAGTGTATTGGCGCAGTTAAAGCGTGACCCAAACGTTTAGGAGTTAATCAATTATGGCTGTTCAGCAGAACAAAAAATCCCGCTCTGCCCGTGACATGCGTCGTTCGCACGACGCCCTGACGGCAAGCACTCTGTCTGTAGAAAAAACCACCGGTGAAATTCACCTGCGTCACCACGTATCGCCAGAAGGCGTATACCGTGGCCGTAAAGTGATCGACAAGGGCGCTGACGAGTAATCACTTGTCTGCTCAAGTCATCGCGATTGACGCAATGGGCGGGGACTTCGGTCCCCGCAGCATTGTTCAGGCCAGCCTCGCTTGTCTGAATGCTACGCCCTCGCTGCACCTGACCCTCGTCGGTCAACCCTCTCTCCTTGAAGAATTGCTCGCTGGCCAATCGGCTGCGGATCGCGTGCGCCTGTCTATCGTGCCCGCCAGCGAAGTCATTACCATGGACGAGAAACCGGCCCAGGCATTGCGTGGCAAGCCGGATTCGTCGATGCGCGTCGCGCTGGAGCTGTTGCGCGATGGCAAGGTCCAGGCCTGTGTCAGTGCCGGTAATACCGGGGCGTTGATGGCGTTGTCACGATTCGTGCTCAAGACCTTGCCGGGCATTGATCGGCCGGCGATGGTGGCGGCGATTCCGACGCAGACGGGCTATTGCCAGCTGCTCGACCTCGGGGCCAACGTCGATTGCAGCGCCGAACACCTGCTGCAGTTTGCGGTGATGGGCTCGGTGGCGGCCGAGACGCTGGGTATCGTCCGCCCGCGAGTCGCGTTGCTGAACATCGGCACCGAGCACATCAAGGGGAATCAGCAGGTTAAGCTGGCCGCCGCTTTGTTGCAGGAGGCGCGGGGCATCAACTACATCGGTTTTGTCGAGGGCGACGGCCTGTATCGCGGTGAAGCGGATGTGGTGGTCTGTGACGGCTTCGTCGGCAATATCCTGCTCAAGTCCAGCGAAGGCCTGGCCACCATGATTGCCGGGCGTATTGAAGCGTTGTTCAAGAAGAATCTCGCTTCGCGCATGGTCGGTGCCCTGGCGTTGCCGTTGATGAGGCGCCTGCAGGCCGATCTGGCCCCTGCGCGACACAATGGCGCGAGCTTTCTCGGCCTGCAGGGCATTGTGGTGAAAAGTCACGGCTCGGCCGGGGTTCAAGGATTTCAGAGTGCTATATCCCGCGCGTTGATCGAGATCCAGGAAAACCTGCCGGAACGCATCCACGGTCGTCTGGAGGATTTGTTGCTTTAGGCGTTTTCGTCGGACAATGCTTAAATGTGACCGCTCAGTTCAATTGGCCATCCAACTGTCAGTTTCTTGCGTCCCCCAGTCGGGACGTCAATTCTCCGACGACAAGATCATTAGGGGCTTGTTACATGTCTGCTTCCCTCGCATTCGTCTTTCCAGGACAGGGTTCGCAGTCCCTCGGCATGCTGGCCGAGTTGGGCGCGCAACATCCGGTTGTCCTTGAAACGTTCAAAGAAGCTTCCGATGCCCTCGGTTACGACCTGTGGGCGCTGACCCAGCAAGGGCCGGAAGAGCAACTCAATCAAACCGACAAGACCCAGCCGGCCATCCTGACCGCCTCGATCGCCCTGTGGCGTCTGTGGCTGGCAGAAGGTGGCGCGCGTCCGGCCTACGTGGCCGGTCACAGCCTGGGTGAGTACAGCGCTCTGGTTGCTGCCGGCAGTCTGAGCCTGGCTGACGCGGTCAAGCTCGTCGAGCGCCGTGGCCAGTTGATGCAGGAAGCGGTTCCGGCCGGGCAGGGCGGCATGGCCGCCATCCTCGGTCTCGACGATGCTGACGTGCTGGCAGCCTGCGCTGAAGCAGCGCAAGGTGAAGTGGTCAGTGCCGTCAACTTCAATTCCCCGGGCCAGGTCGTCATCGCCGGTGCCAAAGCGGCGGTTGAGCGCGCCATTGATGGCTGCAAGGCTCGTGGTGCCAAGCGCGCCATGCCGTTGCCGGTCAGCGTGCCGTCCCATTGCGAGTTGATGCGTCCGGCTGCCGAGCGTTTCGCTGAATCGATCGCCGCGATCGACTGGCAGGCCCCGCAGATTCCAGTGCTGCAGAACGTCAGCGCAGCAGTGCCGGCTGATCTGGAAACCCTCAAGCGCGATTTGCTCGAGCAGCTCTACAAGCCTGTGCGCTGGGTCGAGTCTGTGCAGGCGCTGGCGGCCAAGGGTGCGACCCAACTGGTCGAATGCGGTCCTGGCAAAGTGCTGGCCGGTTTGAACAAGCGTTGCGCCGAAGGCGTGGCAACCTCCAACCTCAATACCCCAGACGCTTTCGCTGCCGCCCGTGCAGCGTTGGCCTGAATCAGGAGAAACTTGCATGAGTCTGCAAGGTAAAGTTGCACTGGTCACCGGTGCAAGCCGCGGTATCGGCCAGGCCATAGCCCTGGAACTGGGTCGTCAGGGTGCCATCGTCGTGGGTACTGCGACTTCCGCATCCGGCGCCGAGCGCATTGCTGCAACCCTGAAGGAAAACGGTATCCAGGGCACTGGCCTGGAACTCAATGTGACCAGTGACGAGTCCGTCGCCGCCGTGTTGGCTAGGATCGCCGAGCAGTTCGGTGCACCGGCGATCCTGGTCAACAATGCCGGTATCACCCGCGATAACCTGATGATGCGGATGAAAGATGACGAATGGCATGACGTCGTCGATACCAACCTGAACAGTCTGTTCCGCCTGTCCAAGGGCGTTTTGCGTGGCATGACCAAGGCGCGTTGGGGACGAATTATCAGTATTGGTTCGGTTGTGGGTGCCATGGGCAACGCAGGCCAAGTAAACTACGCTGCGGCCAAGGCCGGTCTGGAAGGTTTCAGCCGTGCGCTGGCGCGTGAAGTCGGATCGCGTTCGATTACGGTAAACTCGGTGGCCCCAGGGTTCATCGACACCGATATGACTCGCGAACTGCCCGAAGCGCAGCGTCAAAACCTGGTTACACAGATTCCGCTGGGTCGTCTGGGGCAAGCGCAAGAGATCGCGTCTGTGGTCGCTTTTCTTGCATCCGACGGTGCGGCTTACGTTACTGGGGCTACAATCCCGGTGAACGGCGGGATGTACATGAGTTAAATGTGACGGACTGCTTCAAAAAAATGTCATACGAGCTGTCTAAAATCCGTTATAAAGCTGCAATCTATTTATAGGCATCGGGCTGCAGGGTTAGAGGAGTGAAGCTTTCAGTTGAAAAACTGAAAAGTCTTTCTATACACTTACCCACTGGCCAGCTGCCTGAATTTGTCCATTAGGAGTGAAAACAAGGTATGAGCACCATCGAAGAGCGCGTCAAGAAAATCGTTGCCGAGCAACTGGGCGTTAAGGAAGAAGAAGTGACTAACAGCGCTTCCTTCGTTGAAGACCTGGGTGCTGACTCCCTTGACACCGTTGAGCTGGTGATGGCTCTGGAAGAGGAATTCGAGACCGAAATCCCTGACGAAGAAGCTGAGAAGATCACTACTGTACAAGCTGCAATCGACTACGTTACCAGCCACCAGGCGTAATAGTTTGTAGTCGTTGTTTGCTGTCATGGAAAAACCGCACTGCCTCCTGGCGTGCGGTTTTTTCTTTAGGCCTGATGCAAAGTCGTCATTTGAAAAAGGAGAGTGCTGTGTCGCGTAGACGCGTCGTAGTCACCGGTATGGGTATGTTGTCGCCACTGGGCACGGATGTGCCAAGCAGCTGGCAGGGCATTCTGGCTGGCCGCAGTGGCATTGGTCTGATCGAACACACCGACCTTTCTGCCTATTCCACCCGTTTTGGCGGTTCGGTAAAGGGCTTCAATGTCGAGGAATACCTGTCGGTCAAGGAAGCGCGCAAGCTCGACCTGTTCATTCAATACGGTCTGGCCGCAGGGTTTCAGGCAGTAAAAAATGCAGGCCTGGAAGTAACCGATGCCAACCGCGAACGCATCGGCGTCGCCATGGGCTCGGGCATTGGCGGCCTGACCAACATCGAAGAAACCAGCCGTACCCTGCATGAATCCGGACCACGACGGATTTCGCCGTTTTTCGTGCCCGGCTCGATCATCAATATGATTTCCGGATTCCTGTCCATCCACCTGGGAGCACAGGGTCCCAACTACGCCATCGCCACGGCCTGTACCACGGGTACGCACTGTATTGGCATGGCGGCACGCAACATCATGTATGACGAAGCCGACGTGATGATCGCCGGTGGCGCCGAGATGGCCGCTTGTGGCCTGGGCATGGGCGGCTTCGGTGCCTCCCGGGCACTGTCGACCCGCAACGACGAGCCTGCCCGTGCCAGTCGTCCATGGGACAAGGGGCGTGACGGCTTTGTGCTGTCCGACGGTGCTGGCGCGCTGGTACTTGAAGAACTGGAGCACGCCAAGGCTCGCGGTGCGACCATTTACGCCGAGTTGATCGGTTTTGGCACCAGTGGCGATGCGTTCCACATGACTTCGCCACCTGCCGATGGTGCGGGTGCTGCACGCTGCATCACCAATGCCTTGCGCGATGCGAAGATCAACAGTGACCAGGTCCAGTACATCAACGCCCACGGCACTTCGACTTCGGCCGGTGATCTTGCCGAAGCCTGTGCGATCAGGTCGGTGTTTGGTGATCACGCCTACAAGCTGGCCGTCAGTTCGACCAAGTCCATGACCGGTCACCTCCTGGGGGCCGCGGGCGCGGTTGAAGCGATCTTCAGTGTGCTGGCAATCAACAGCCAGGTGGCGCCACCGACCATCAACCTGGACGAGCCGGACGAAGGCTGTGACCTCGACTTCGTGCCGCACACTGCGCGCAACATGGATATCGACGTGGTGCTGTCCAACTCCTTCGGGTTTGGCGGTACCAACGGCTCCCTGGTGTTCCGCCGGTTCGCTGGCTGATGGACTGCTGGGTCGACGGTCAGCCGGCGCACGCTGTGTCGCTGAAGGATCGCGGCCTGGCCTACGGCGATGGTCTGTTCGAGACCATCGCCGTGCGCAATGGCACACCGGTATTGCTGGATCGTCATCTGGTGCGGTTGCTTGAGGGTTGCCAGCGCCTGGCAATCAACCTTGATGGCGCGGTGGTGCGCACCGAGCTGCTGGCCTATGCCCTCGCGCTCGGTGAAGGCGTACTCAAGCTGATCGTCACCCGGGGCGACAGTGCTCGCGGCTATGCCCCGGACCCTGTCGTTGCGGCGCGCCGCATCATGCTGGGCAATCCTCCTGCGATTTATCCGCCAGCCCATGCGGAGCAGGGCGTGCGCCTGTTCCCTTGTGTCACCCGGCTGTCCCTGCAACCCTTGTTGGCTGGTCTCAAGCACCTCAATCGCCTGGAGCAGGTCATCGCCCGTTCCGAGTGGCAAGACGTTGAGCACGCCGAAGGCCTGATGCTGGACCAGGCCGGTCGTGTGGTTGAGGGCGTGTTCAGTAATCTGTTCCTGGTGCGTGATGGTGTGTTGATCACCGCCGATCTCGGTCGCTGCGGCGTCGCCGGGGTAATGCGCGCTGAATTATTGTTTCAAGCTGAGTCTTCAGCGATCCCTGTACAAATCATCGATATCACCCTGGAACAGCTGCAATGGGCCGATGAAGTCTTTGTCTGTAATAGTGTTTATGGCATTTGGCCGGTGCGTGCGTATGCTGCACTGAGCTGGCCGGTTGGGCCACTCACCCGTAAACTCCAAACCATTGCCCGTGCGCTATTGGATGCTTGATTCGTGAGACGTAAATTCTTGCTGCTGCTTGAAACCGGATTGGTTCTGGCAGGGCTGTTATTCGGCTTTTCCGCCTGGAAAATTCATTCGGCGCTGGATCAGTCGCTGAACATCACCCAGGAAGAAATGCTCGAAGTACCCAAGGGTACGACACCCACCCGTACTTTCTACCGACTCGAAGCCGATGGCGTCATCAAGGACGCGTTCTGGCTTCGCGTGTACTGGCGCTTCAACCTCGCCGGACAACCCTTGCACAGCGGCGAATACCGCATGCAGCCCGGCATGACCGTCGAAGGCCTGATCGATTCGTGGAAACGCGGGGACGTGGTGCAGTACAGCGTGACGCTGGTCGAAGGCTGGAATTTCCATCAGGTCCGCGCGGCCCTCGCCAGGGACGAAAAACTCCAGCAGACCCTCGCAGGTTTGAGCGACTCCCAGGTGATGGAAAAGCTCGGCCACCCTGGGATTTTTCCGGAGGGGCGTTTTTTCCCCGATACCTATAGTTTCGTTCGCGGCATGAGCGACATCGAATTGCTCAAGACTGCTTACGAGCGCCTCGACGAAGTACTGGCCAGGGAGTGGAACCAGCGAGCGGCTGATCTGCCCTACGCCGATCCGTACCAGGCGCTGATCATGGCCTCCCTGGTGGAGAAGGAAACCGGTGTGCCCCAGGAGCGCGGGCAGATTGCCGGCGTGTTCGTGCGACGCATGGCGTTGGGCATGCTCCTGCAGACTGATCCAACCGTGATCTACGGCCTGGGCGATCGCTACAGCGGCAAATTGACTCGTGCCCACCTCAAGGAAGCGACGCCGTATAACACCTACATGATTTCCGGCCTGCCACCGACTCCCATCGCCATGGTCGGGCGCGAAGCGATTCACGCGGCATTAAATCCGGTGGCCGGCAGCAGTCTGTATTTCGTTGCCCGTGGCGACGGCAGTCATGTTTTTTCCGATGACCTGGATGCGCACAACAACGCAGTGCGCGAGTACCAGCTCAAGCGTCGCGCCGATTACCGTTCCAGCCCGGCACCGGCCACTGCGCCTGAGGCACCAGCGCCGCAAACACCTGACACCAACAGCGCGGCCGACGAAGCGCCGATTCCTGCCGCATCGCCCAACCCCGATCCCGAGGCTTTGCCCCAGGTCGCACCGCAGGAGCCGCCAGCGGCGCCTGCAGCCGAACCGGACGCCACCACGCCGCAAAGCCCGCAATGACCCTGACTAAGGACTGCCTGTGACTGGCTTGTTTATTACCCTGGAAGGCCCCGAGGGCGCCGGCAAGAGCACCAATCGCGAATACCTCGCCGAGCGCCTGCGCGCCGCCGGTATCGAGGTGGTGTTGACCCGCGAGCCGGGCGGCACCGCGCTGGCCGAGCGAATTCGTGAGGTGCTGCTGGCGCCGGTCGAAGAAGCCATGAACCCGGACACCGAGCTGCTGCTGGTATTCGCCGCTCGCGCCCAGCACCTGGCCGAAGTCATCCGCCCGGCATTGGCCCGGGGGGCTGTGGTGCTGTGCGACCGGTTCACCAACAATTTGTTTTGGAGGGTGGAGGGAGGTAAACCGGTTGGTTTCTAAGCTAAGACAGAACTACTTCCCCTGGAAGCCAAGCAGATTGGGTAAATATGATCGAAAAGCACTGTTTCGCATTTCACCCTAGCACCTTTTCTCTTGAAAAAAGTAAACAGCCTCCTTATCGAGCCGATTTTCAGATAAATGTAAACCTTAGCTCCCACCAAGCTCCTTTTTTTGAGTCCTCACGCCAAACCCTATATCCCCCGTACTGCTGAAACCCAGTAAATCCGGGCTAGACTAGGTTTACATTGACCGTCTTCTGTCAACCATGGTTATGGGACTCTTTGATTCCTACGACTGCCAATACCGATGCACCGTCGACTTCGCCAGCCCGAGCTGCTCCACCACCTCCGCCTGGTTCATTCCTCCAGCCTTTAGCTCCCTTACAGCCTCCGCATTCTTCATGCTCTTTGGCTTCCCACGAGGACGCTGAAGCAAATTTCTGCCAACAAGCTGGCTACGTTAAAGCTCCACATCTCCTTCTGCTTGGAATGCGTCCAACCGATCCCGCGCACGGCTGAGCGTGAGCGCTAAGTCTCGTTTTTGTGTACGGCCATGCAGATGGCTAATCCTTACATCTCTGAAATGCCATCGATTCGAATGGCGGGACGGTTTACAGCGAGAGCTAACATGAGACAGACGTCGCTACTCCAAACCCTGGGTCGTCAGCCTGTTTCGATTAGATCATGCAAAGCCTTGCGAGCTCCCCTATTTCGAGATCCGTGGCGCGGTGGTTCAAGGATGCAGTGGCAGGTCAGCAGTATCGAAATAATTTCACAAGTGCTTAGCCAGTTGGGTTTACCCATCTGGCTGACCTACTCAAAAAAATATTCTGAAATCCGCTAAAGGTTTTTCGAAATTGTTCCGTTTAGTAATTCATGAGCCAACTTCTCGAGAATGCTATGGGCAGTAATAAACGTTTGAAATCCAGCCTCACCTTCAAGTCATCTGAAACGTTCATGTTCCCAGGAACGAATGAAGATTTTCGTACGACTGTCAAACTCACTGCGTCGCAGCTGGTACGGGTACGGCTGCACGATTTCAACATCAGTTTTACATCTCTTCAGGCACATGATGTGGGGTTGGGTTTAATAGAGGCAATCATTAACACCAATGATCATGATGAAAGTGAGTCGGATAAGTCAAAACATCAAACGAGTCTCGAGTTTTGGCGCACTCTCAATCAGCGCAATGTAACGTTCGGATCGCCACAGCAATCCGATTTGCTCCAAGTTGTCAGCACAGGAGGAGAGTTCCTCATTGTCGGAACTCTGTTGGATCCTGAACCCATTATAGAACTTGAAGACGATGAGGAGGCCTATTACGATTTGCAAATCGGGCTGGAAGGACAATGCATTTATTTAAGTTTTGGTTGGGTTCGCTGGACGTTTGCCCACAGTGAGGCAAAATGGCTAGCAGAGCAATTATTGACTGCCGCATTTTTGGCAACAAAGTCGGCAAGGGTAATTTTGCGGGAAGAGGTATAGCTGAGTCCTTTAGATTTGATTGTAATACCGGCCTGTGAAAATTTTATGTGCGATATTTCTGACGATTTCGTTGAAATTTTGTTTCATCATAGAAATTACTACGGTTCGCAACGTTGAAGCGTAGCTTTTCGTTTCTGTGAGCTGGCAATTGCCTACAACCGACACATGTGCTTCTAGTACGCACGTTGTGCGTATTGCGGTCGCCGACACTGGCTAGCTATCCTCTGCTTATCAACGGAGGCAAAAAAATGTCATTGATAAGTCCAGAAGATCTTAAGTCCCTAAGGCACGTATTAGGGCTCACTGCTGAACAAGCGGCAGCCACGATTGGAGTCAAAGAGCGTACCTGGCAAAGCTACGAAACATCACTAGAGCAGCCTTCGCATCGAACCATAAAAATGAGCAGCCTTCAGCTCTTTTGCGAGCGCCGAGGGGTGCCGTACCCCCCAGTCTCTAATGATGGAAGACTTTTGGTAAATAGCTGTAAAGTGATGAGCATTACCACACTAAAAGGTGGAGTAGGTAAATCCCCTATCACAGTTAACGTCGCAACGGAATTAGCTGCGCGGGGGAAGAGGGTGGCGATAATAAGTAATGATATTGTGTATAAATGTTTTGTGAAAGAGGAAGTCAAGCTTTACGGTGAATTCGATCCCAAAGGTAGAAGTGTAAATTATTTTAATGCGGAAGATGTGTTGTTGTACTCGGCGGAGGTGCATGATTTAGAGCATGAATTGTCTGAGAGACTTTCAGAAGACTCAACGGAAAGGCCGGATGTTACTGAGGTGGAAAATGGGTATCTTATCGCTGAGATTGAAAAAAAGAGAAACGCACCGTACTCCATGGTCAATATAACAGCTGACTATGATTATATTCTCCTTGATCTCAATAAGGATTTGTATAAAACCCTCTTGCTGTCAAATATAATTGCGGTTGTTCTCAATAATGACTGTCTTATGTCAATTTGGGCGGCCGAAACTTTCCATGAGAAAATTACCAAACTCAATGGTGGTGAGCCGGTTCTGCAAATGTACTCGCTTTTAACCAATCATGCGCCTGGAGGGGATGGCAGTGAATACCTAGAATACGATGATGAAGACGATGAAATAGCTGCTGAGGCTCGAAAAGAAGTCATTGATACTTATAAACGTCAATCAAAGGTATATGCAAGTGCCAGGAAACTAAAAATTCCTATGCTGCGAACATTCCTGACAAAGGCTCACGCCATGGAAACTGAAAAATACAATCGTGGCAGAGGTTTTTGGGATAGATACGGTTACTTCGACTCTCTGATCGAAATTTCACCCAATTCACTTGCGAGCGATGAGATTCGTCGGTTGACCGATGAGTTGCTTGATTGCATTTCGAAAGAGTATTCCGCTGTGCCACGTTCGTACGCTTGAACCTTGCGTACAAACGCTCATGTTGCTTGAGCAGAGTGAGGATTTGGTGGCGAGCCCATCTGAAGGAGTGATTGCAAACGCATTCTTCTCGTTTAGGTCGAAAGCTGTCAGCCGAGAACACCTTCGCTGAAATCGCCTCGGTGCTGTCGTCAGGGTGCTCGGCCTTTAGGAGAGCACCGAAGGGCATCCCTACGGTGCCTCTGATTTTTTGTGCCAGTGGCGCCCCACAGTCGTTTTCGGAATTCCCAGCATTTGCACCACCTGAGCCTGTGTATATCCCTCACCTTTCAACCTCCAAACAGCTTCCCTTTTTTTATCAGAATCTACCGTCCTTGGCGGACTGAGTTTCTTGGGTTTTGTAGGGAGCGGCTCGTCCAGCAACGCCAATTCCTCGAGTTCCTGAAGAGCTATCTGCAGGATTTCTCGTGCCGATTTTTTCTCGTAAGACGCCTGCACCAGCGTTAGAAGGGTCACGGGATTCAGGCTCAACGCGGATGCCAGGTCTTGATTGGCCTCCAAGGTTGGGGATGTCTTAACGGATTCAAGTTGACTGACGTGTGAATGCGTAACCTGCACGGCAATGTCTTGCTGCAGCAACCCACGGCGTGTTCTAACGAATTGCAGCACTGCTGCATACGCCATCCGAAGTGACATTAGTCCGTCCTCTGTAAACGGAACGGTATGCCGTGTTTGCTAGTTCCCACTCAAATCTATATATTTAAGCGAGTGGGATGTTCGGGTGAGCAACAACGGAATGGACTCCTTTACACTCCTGATTAGGAGCCCTTGAACTGCCTGAGCTCTAGGGTTCCCTGGGCTCCCGTTGATAGGGGGCGGGCTCGCCTGAAGATTTTATATGTATTGCCAAAGCAAAGAGGATGCACAGTGAACGAGCCAACATCAGATAGCGAGCTTCTCAATGGCCCAGGAGCCCCTCGCCAAGGGCCCATGGACTCAGACGAGATTCTCATCGGGCTCGTGCAAGCGCTCTATCCAGGCAAGCCGTATTGCTTAGTGGAGGACTGGACGATCTTCAAAGTCGACGTCACAGAAGACGAGTTCGCAAAAATCCAAGCAGCCGGCCAACTGCCCCTAATTGTTTTTGCCCGCAACGTACGCTTTGACAGTCAGAGGCGCTTCGACATCGGCGATTGGGTACGCACCACTTTCGCCACGTCCTTTGAAGAGGGCTTTTTCTTTGAGACCAGGAATACCGTCTACGTCCTCGCAGGGGCAGGACACGAGAAGACCGCGAGTTTCAGCACGATCATGTCCATTTTTTGATCTTAGAAGCAGTAAATTTACGGAGTTTTAAAGATGTTTCGAACACACGACAGCGCTCTTGCCGGTATCCCTGGAATGTTCGGTGAGGGGTATAGCAACTGGCACGTGGTTGGGCGATTACTGGATCTGCATTGTTTTCACGTTTGCTTAGAACATAGCCAGGAAGGTCGGACGTGGTCGTTTATTCAGATGACGAGTGACGTTAAAAGCTTGAAGGAGATCCTGAATCAAGGAGATTCGTCCACTGTGGTCACCGAGCTTCAGGTGATGACTCCAGCATGGATGAATAGGTGGGATAGCTGGAAGATGGAAAAGCTGGTTAGCCTGGCCATTGGGTATGACCAACTCGGTGTAGCGGTCTCAGTCATCGAGGTCGCAGGTGGACAAATTTATACGGACGTTCATGCCGATAATTTTGATCCTTCGTCACTAAAAGACGTCTGCAAGATCTACTGATCTTCATAGCCATGGCTGTGCCATGAACAGTCGAGCAGGGGCAAAAAAATGCAGGAAACCAACGTTGAATTCCATTTCAAGCGGCTCACAGATTTTCACTTACTACGGATTATTCGAGCGCAAAAACACGTCTACGAAGCACCGATCACAGCTTACTTGAGCGACGTGTTCTTTTCGGCCGGGTTGGCGTACGGAGTTTTTTTTGAGCACATCAGACGCGACCTGGAGGGACAGTTTTCGGATGGCCATCTCATGCGTACCTCAACAATCCGCTTTGTGCGAAAAGAGGGGCGCTTCTGGGTACTAACCACAATGAATTCCCGGTATGTCATCGCGTCCTTCAAAAAGTGCCATGGGCGGCCTAGCTTCCAAAATTTCCTTCGATCCACGGCGAGTGAACCTGGCTGTCCATCGCATATCACCCATTAGCTACCTGCATTACCCTACGAAGTCTTGGCATCAACCTCGAAACCCATAATAGGTGATCGGTGATGGCCTTCAACGATTACGACATGGTGTACTGCGATGTTCAGATGCCAGTCGCGCAGGGCCGAGATTTACTGCAGGTAGTGAGTGTCTTGCTCAATTCGGGAGCTCATCCAAACATCGATACAGTTTTTGCTCATATGCAGCATGAGCTGACAACGTCGATTGATATTGTTGAGACCCCCCTGCCTCTAGGTGCAGCCATACCTACCAATCACTGAAATATGAAAAGGCTAGGCGCTGGCGCGAAAAGGCGATTGCAGGCTGCAGGTTAGGGAATCAAAAGTCGTCCTTGGTCTGTGTGCGTCGACGAGGCGCGCGAGCCTGTCTGCTACCCCGGCGCTAGCAGCGACCTCAAATACAGAAAATGGAGCATTGGAATCATATGACGGATGACCTATTGCCCATTTTACGAGGGCGCTATCCAGAGCTTTTCTCCGATACCCATCTTCGGGAGATTGCATGCTTGCCGGGATGGTTAAATCTGATTGATGAACTGTGCCGCACTTTGCAAATTCACCTGGCTTCTCAGCCTGATGTTCCTCAGGTGAAGGTGCTCCAAGTGAAGGAAAAGTTTGGTGGGTTGCGCTTCTATTTTTCTGGCGGTGATACGGCATGCCGTGGGGCGGTTGCCGCTGCAGAAGAGCGGTCGCTCTCGACTTGCGAAGTTTGTGGGCAGGCCGGGAGTTTAGGAGGGGGGCGTTGGCTGAGCGTACGATGCTTTGAGCACATCCATTGGTCACCTTCTGACGACTCCAAATGAAGTGATCGGATGCAAGCCATCGACCAGATGAAACGGCAGACCGCTCACACCGGTTTAACAATGCGGCGGGCGTTGCTCGGTCGGGTAATCCAATGAAGCTACAAATCTATTCAGATCTGCACGATGAATTTTCCAAATTTGATCCTGTCCCGAGCATTGCGGACGTGGTCATCCTCGCGGGTGACATAGATCTGAAAACGCGAGGAGTGAAATGGGCGAACGAAGTGTTCCAATGCCCGGTAGTTTACGTGTGCGGCAATCATGACTACTACGGTGGGCACATCGACCACACATTGCGAAAAATGAAGGAAGCGGCAGCGCCGAATGTTCATATGCTGGAGAATCAGACGCTGCTTTTGGATCAAGTTCGGTTTCTGCAGACTACGGGTTGGACGGATTACACATCGACTGGATATGCCCAGGCTGCAATCCGGATGGCTGCTGAATGGTTGAACGATTTTCGTGTGATTAGGGCGGATGATAGCTACAGGCGCTTGAGACCTGCTGATCTGATAGCGAAATCAAAGAAGGCTTACAGCTGGCTAGCCTAGGAGTTAGATTCGGCTTTCGCCTGTAAAACCGTGGTAATCACCCATCACGCACCAGTACCGGATTATTATGTCTGATGCGCATGAAGGACACCTGGCAGCGGCCTATGCGAACGACTGGTCGGATCTATTGGGGAAGGCCGATCTTTGGATCTATGGGCACACGCACGTAGAGGCAAACATTCATCAAATGTGGGTGCCGTTTGGATTTCAAATCCGCGCGGCTATCCAGGGCAGCATACGGGCTTTGCTCCTGATCTGATTATCGAGCTTTAAAACCTGGAGATAGCCGCTTACGCGAAGAAGCGACTTGCATTCGATTTCGCTGCACGACCGCTGTCGCAATCTCGTTATCCTACTCGTGGAAACCGAGGCATCAGAAGCTTCGTATGTTGTCGCTGAACACGCCTTGGGTTTCCACTTCTTCGTTGTAGGCATTTACGGCTTCGCTGTTCTCTGCCAGCCATTGCTCGCGCCGTTGCTTCTTTTGGGCATCGGCCAGAGCCTGCTCCAATAGAGCTTTCTCTTGATTGTGCATGGTATTGTCTCCCGTTAAGTCGCGATCATAAGGGGAACCCTTAAGCAAGTACCCCATTTTCCAGCCGGCCGATCAGATCCAGTACGGCTTGAGTTTCCATCCGCGTTTCAAGCATATCTATTGGACATTTTCCTAGTCTCCGCACTGGTGTGCTCATCCAACCAATTGCAGCGCTGACTTCACCTTGAAACAAAAGACAAAGGCATCCTGAAGAACACCTAGCCGCTTACGCGAAGAAGCGACTTGCAGCAATGTCGACGGTATAGCGAAAAGTGGTCAGGGTTCAATCATCATGGCCTCCTGACCTACCTGCAGATTTTGCTCCCGTGAATCCTTCGGTCGCAATTTTCCTCCCCCAAGAGTGACCGCTAGCAAGCTTTGACGTTAACTGTATGCATATACAGTTTAGGTTAAGGCACCCTTCATGAGCGTCACCATCCTCGGCCCGTTGGCAGCAGGGGGAGTCCAGCTCCCGTTTTACTCGTTCAAAGTCCCTGCGGGATTTCCGTCGCCGGCTGCGGATCACCTTGAACAACATATTTCCATCCACGAGCTTCTGGATATTCGAGCACCCCATATCTACCTGGTGCGCATCGAAGGCCACAGCATGGAAGGCGCTGGAATATTCGATGGTGATATGGCTGTGGTTGATCGCTCGATCACCGCTGAACACGGCCACATAGTGATTGCGGCAGTGAACTGCGAGCCGGTGTGCAAGCGCCTGTGCAAGCGAGGCTTCGACATCATCCTAATGTCCGAGAATACAGGGTACCTGCGTCAAATATAATTTCGTTGGATCCCCGCGGGCCGAGAAAGCTTTGAGATAACAACGCGCATTCGGCTAGTCGCCTGGGAGTATGGGCTGGCCTATTCCGACCACTTTGCTGCTCAACCTTGATGCGGCGAGCCGGAAAGAGCTGAGCGCTCTGCTAGATTGAGGCATCTCAGCCGGCAGCTCCGGGCTAGAGGCTTCCTGGCTACTGAATGCGATCCGCCGATGGAAACAGGCAGCTATCGGCCCAGAGTGTGTAAAAACACTTTCCGTATGTTGGATGCCTGAGCCCAGCGCTGCTGGGCGAGGCGATTTCCCGAACATTTGCCAAGATCGGCGCCGATAGCGCGTCAGATCGTTTATGAAGCGCTTTGGTACCTCCTGGTGCAGTAAAAGCTGCGGTTTTTACGCCGCCATCGCCTTCGGCAAGCCTTCTGTACCGATGATTTTCATAACCCGCTTCAAGTTATAAGCGAGCACATTCAAGCTCATCTCCGCACTCACCCCGTTCAGTTTTCGAGTCAGGAAGTGCGTTGCCCCCATCCATTGCTTGAGCGTCCCGAAGGGATGCTCAACTGTCCGTTTTCGAACCTTCATCATCTCTGGTGCCTGGTTCAACCGACGCTGCATTTCCTCCAGCACAGCTTCATGTTCCCAACGCCTTACTCGACGATTTGTGCTTGGCGTGCACTGGGTTTTCAGCGTGCAACTCTGGCACTTTGAACTCCAGTAGCAGTGCATATACAAGCCTTTCTCAACGCTGGAGAATCGCCAGATCAGTGCCTCTCCCGCCGGGCAGGTGTATTCGTTTTTCGTCGCGTCATACACGAAGGCATCTTTGTTGAATCGGCCATCAGCTTTGGCGCTTGAAGTCATCGGCTTCGGCACGTAGGCGGTGATGCTTGCGTCGTGACAAGCCAGGATTTCTTCGCCTTTGAAGTAGCCTCGGTCGGCAACTACCGACAACGTTTCTACGCCGATGGCTTCACGAGCCTGCTTCGCCATTGAACTGAGTTGGTCACGGTCAGAACCTTTGTTGGTGACTTCGTGAGCAACGATTAAATGGTGCTCCGTATCGACAGCCGTCTGCACGTTGTAGCCAACGATCCCGCTGCACGCGTTATCATCGAACGGGCATCCGGGTCGGTCAGCGAAACCTGTTTATCTGGCGATTCGTTGAGCTGAGACTCAATCCCCTGAAGCTCTTTCATCTGTGCTTTGAGCTTGGCGATTTTATCTTCCAAGCTCACCGTGTCGGGCTTGGAGGCGCTAGGGATCTGGCGATCAGCCGCATTGAGCGAGGCCAAATAACGGCTGATGCTCGCCTCGATTTCTTCCATACGCCGCTTCAGTTTGGCGCTGGTGAAGTTCCGGTCGCGGTTGTTCACCGCCTTGAATTTACTGCCGTCGATGGCAACCAGGTTTTCGCTAAACAACCCCAACTGCTGGCAGAGCAAAACGAACTGGCGGCAGACACCGCGAATGGCTTTGCTGTTGTCTTTTCGGAAGTTGGCGATGGTCTTGAAGTCGGGCATCAGGCGCCCGGTTAACCACATCAACTCGACGTTACGCTGAGCTTCTCGCTCAAGACGTCGGCTCGATTGAATACGGTTCAGGTAGCCGTAGATATAGATCTTCAGCAGGATCGCAGGGTGATAAGCAGGTCTGCCGGTTTCGGCTGGAATGACGCTATCGAAACCCAGTTTGGCTAGGTCGAGTTCATCGACGAAGACATCGACCACACGCACTGGATTGGTATCGCTGACGTAGTCGTCGAGGCTTTCTGGAAGTAAGGTACTTTGACCTCGGTGTTCACCCTGGATAAACCGTTTCATGGGTTCCCCCTGCGATGAGATTCCCAGAAATCATAGCAAGGGTTTGTCCGCGCGTTTTTACACACTCTGGGCCATAAGCAGACAGTGCTCATGCCGATCTACCAGTCACTTCTAGATGCCGCTTTGTAAACCACAGGTTTACAAACTCTGGTAGCGCTCTTTGAAGCCACTGGCCGGCTGTTCAAGCGTGACGCTTCCTAGGTGATCTATAAGCAATGCCTGCGCCGCGTTAAACGCTTCGGTTAACCATCACACCACTAATGCCGGTGTTTGCTGGCTACGCGGTTGATTCACGCCGCACCTAACGCCGGGAAGAAGCAGACGGGGCGAAATCCGGTGGGAAAACAAAAGTGAGGCCACTAAGTTTGCTTTTTTCAAACAAGGCTACGAGCTGCGAGCCCGCGAATTGTCCTGTATCTCCTTTAAAGATCGGCAAGTTTATACGTAGCAAAATAGGAGCGTGCGTTTTTTGTTATTACGAAAAATTGACGCCATACTTCTGTCTCTTTATTGATTAGCGCTCTATCAACAAAACTAAAAAAACAAAAAATAATTGACGCCAAAAAAAGGTTAAATTAAATTTAAAATTATGCTGGCATAATAATATTATTCGTATATACATAACGTCATACCTGTAACGATGGTTTAACAGCTATGACTTGCACTCGAGTTTTCAGTGTGTTTGCTCTACAAATGTGTGTTGTTTCTACCGTATTTGCCCAAGCGAGCGTGAACAGTACTGCAACCGTCGATCAACACCGAACGTTGAACTACAAAGACGTTGGTGGTGTTGTCATCGGACAGACAATTACTCTGGCGGGGCGCGCGTTTTACGACAGCTTTGCCAGCGCGTGGAGTGAAAAAGACGAGACCGGAGATTTCACTGTCGCCATTACTGAGCGACCTACCGCACGCTTGGGCAGTCAGGTGTTCGTCGACTACGGCAATCGTCGCCTATTTCAGATGTTTCTTCCTCCAAACCGCACACTCATCCCTGCCATCGGTACTGACGCAGCTGCTCAGGTGTACCAGGCAATTCTTGACTACCAACTCGCACAGTTTTTTGGCGATCCGGACTTGGGGCGCGACGAACTATGAAAGGTACCCGCATGCACTCTATATCGCGGGCTGTCATCAGCCTGACGTTCCTATCTGGCTTGACGCATACCGCACATGCTAGCGAGCTCGCATACGTGCCCAATAACCCTTCGTTCGGCGGCAACCCGCTGAATGGCCCGGTACTGCTGAACCAGGCGCAGGCGCAAAATCGCTTTGTTGAAAAGTCATCAACCTCCGCTTCGGGGCAAACTGCCCTGACTCAATTCAACAGTATGTTGCAGAGCGCCATTCTCAGTCGGGTGTCTTCTGCCGTGACCTCCAGCATCGTCGGCACCAACGGCCAACTCGTTCCAGGAGTTGTCGAGACCACCGACTTCCGCATTGCAATTACCAATCTTCAAAGTGGTTTACTGCAAATCGTTACCACCGATAAGAACACCGGGCAGACCACCCAGTTTCAAGTTAATCAACCATGAGTTCTGCTGTACAAACCAATACGCAACACCCCTACCTGTAAGCACTACACTTAAAAAGGAAGTTTATAATGCACGCACGTAAATCAATCCTGTCACTGGCAATTCTGGTTGCACTGTCCGGCTCGGCCATGGCTGATTCCAGCAGCGTCAGCACTTCGCAAAATGGCTCCCGTAACGTATTGAACGTTGACCAGCGCGGCGCGACCGAGTCGTCAATCAACATCAACCAGACAGGCAACAGCAACACTGCTGGCACTGGCTCGGCACACGGTTCGCCGATCAACCAGACCGCCACCTACAGTGCCCTGGGCATCAATCAAAATGGCGCTTACAACAGTGCCGCCGCCAATCAGGCCGGTAACAACAACGGGGCGGCCATCAACCAGACGGGCACCGGCGTTCAACGCGCCGATCTGACTCAGGCTGGCGGGTTCAGCAACGCCACAATCGCGCAGGACTACAACAGCAATACATCGGCCAGTATCAACCAAGGTGGGGGCAACAATAATACCGCTAACGCTGCTCAGAGCAGCAACCGTGGCACCACTGCTACTATTACTCAATCCGGTAGCTACACTTCCGGCAACATTTCTCAGCAAGACAACACCAGCGCTGTGGCCCGCCTTCGTCAAGCAGGCAACGGCAACACAGGCACCGTGTCTCAGCAAAACAACACCTTGGTTTCGGCCAGCCTGCAACAAAGCGGCAATAACAATACCGGCTATGTTCAGCAAGTCAATTCTGGCATCAGCTCCGCCAGCGCCCTGCAATCGGGTGATTACAACAGCGCCAATGTTTACCAGAACGGCAGCGTCCTGAATGCTGACATTAACCAGTATGGCAACAACAACTACGTCTCCAGCACACAGACCGGTTCCTTCAACGAAGAGTCGCTGCTGCAAAGTGGCAATAACAACCGCGCAGTTGTCAGCCAGACCGGCGCAGGTTCACTCTTTGCCGCCAACACCGTCGGCCTGACCCAGGCAGGCAACAACTTGACTGCTAATGTCAGCCAGACTGGCGGCAGCGGCAACGTCGCCACTATCTACCAGCACTAAGATGTTTTACCCCGCCGGTTTTCCGGCGGGGTTTATTTGCAGGAAGAGAGCCCGTATGCGCGTCCGTTCGCTATCGTTGATTGTATTTGCTGCATCGCTTCTCGCTGGTTGCGTCACGTCCCGCCCGGCGTCGACCATATCCCAGGCTACGCTGGCACCGCCTACACAGAGCCTGCGTGATTTGACACACCTGCCAGCCCCTGCGGGCCCTATCAGCGTCGCGGTGTACAGCTTGCGAGACCAGACCGGTCAGTACAAACCGTCCCCTGACAGCTCGTTTTCAACCTCGGTCACCCAAGGGGCAGCATCGCTCTTGATCACCGCGCTGCGCGATTCGCGCTGGTTCCAGCCTGTCGAGCGCGAAAACCTGCAAGACCTGCTGACCGAACGCAAAATCATCCGTGCGCTGGAGCAGCCGCAAGATAAGGCCCAAGTTCAGTTGCCGGCATTACGGCCGGCCAACATGCTGATTGAAGGCGCCGTCGTCGCCTATGAAAGCAACGTCAGAACAGGCGGCATTGGCGTTCGTTATCTAGGGGTCGGGCCATCGGAGCTGTACCGGCAAGACCAGGTGACCGTCAACCTGAGGGCGGTCGACATCCGAACCGGCGACATCATTCAGAGCATTACGACGACCAAGACAGTGTTTTCGATTCAGGTCGATTTCGGCATTTTCCGTTTTGTCTCACTCAAGCACCTGCTGGAAGTCGAAACAGGGCTGTCGCGCAACGAGCCCGTTCAGCAATGCGTGCGCGAAGCGATTGAAACCGCACTGATTCACATGATTGCCCAAGGCGTCCGCGACGGTAGCTGGAATCTGAAAAACCCGGACGATCTCAACAAACCGTTGCTTCAAAGCTATCTGCAAAGCTACGACGAACTAATGACCACCTTGCCGATTGCCGCAACCGATAGAGAACTGCTTCCAAACGGAGACAACAATGGCACTCAAAAATAATCGAAACTGGTATTTGGCCGCCGCGCTGTCCGCCATCAGCGGTCTATGTCAGGCCGCAGACCTTATGCCCGAGACGCGTTACGCCGGCATAACCGTGGGCAACAGCGTCGCCACCATTTCGCAGATCGGCTCGAACAACAACACACGAGTCGATCAGAGTGGTGGAGCACAGCGCCTGGTTCAAAGTCAGGTGGGACATCTCAATCACGCGGCGATCAACCAAGGCGGGGTTAGCAACTCGACTTCTGCACAGCAGTCAGGATTGAACAACGGTCTGGAGATTAACCAGTCTGGTGGCTACAACCAGGCAGGCGTGGTGCAGCAAGGCGCTTATAATCTGGTCAGCGTCGTCCAGAACGGTGCGTACAATCAGGCGTTTGTCGGCCAATACGGGCAAGCTAACCAGGCGACAGTGAGCCAGTCCGGGTTCGGCGGCACGGTCTCGATCACCCAGTATGGCAACAATATGAGCGCCAACGCGACGCAGAGGTAGACCCCTTGATGGACTTCTCCCAGTTGGCCGTGTCGATCGAAATGCAACGTAACGCAGGAATTGTAATGATCCGTCCGCACATCGAGAACCCCACACCCCTGTCACTTCAGTATCGAATGACAGTGCGCCAGAGCAGCTCGAACGGAAGCGCCGGTATCAGTCAGCAGGGTGAAGTTCAGAGCGGTGTTTCGTCCAACGGCGTAAGCCTGAGTATGCCTGAGGGCGCAACCTGCCAAGTGCATTTGGAAGTTTTTCAGAACGACACGCTGCTCAAAGAGATCGATAGTTCGTGCAGCGGCCCGTCTGGGGCGCCGCTGCAAAAGTAGCCAGCGCCGCCAAGTAGCCCGTTGCTTGTGCACCGCCCCGGCTCGATCGTGTTGAGATAGGCCGTCAACGCGCCGATGGAGCGTGTGTTGGAGGACGGTAGAAATCTTGGACTATCTGGAGGCAGTTCATGTATTCGTACAAACACCGCATCCGAGCAGTCAAGCTCCACATCAAACAGAGGAAGCACGCCGGGGCAACTATTCGTCAGTTGGTTGAGACTGCTGGGTTGGATCAAAACAGCGCCAGCACAAGGGTCAAAAATGCATTGGCGGTAATAACCCATGACGTTGATACGCGTTTTAAGACCTATGCCTGGTCTATTTCTACCGGTTTCGACTTGCAGCTGGCCGATATATGCATTCCACCAACGGCAGCTTTTGTTCCAGAGTGTGTAAAAACGCGCTGATGCACTGTCGGCGCGCAGCGCCGACGGTTGTTAGCTGAGTAATAGCTCGCAACAAGTCCTGCGGATCATCACTAGGGCCTGGAAGCCCCCAGCGCTGCTTCTACCTTGGCGGGTGGTCAAAATAACGACCTCTTCAGGCCGACAGCGCCTTCATTAAACCGCTGGTACCGAGAATTTTCATGACCCGCTTCAAGTTGTAGGCGAGGACGTTCAAACTCATCTCCGCACTTACTCCGTTCAGCTTTCGTGTCAGGAAATGCGTGGCGCCCATCCATTGTTTGAGTGTCCCGAAGGGATGCTCGACCGTACGCTTGCGGACTCGCATCATGTCCGGCGCGTTGCTCAGTCTGTTCTGCATTTCCTCCAGTATGGCTTCATGCTCCCAGCGTCGAACCCGCCGTTCCGTGCTCGGGTGCACTGCGGTTTCATTGCGCAGCCCCTGCATTTCGAACTCCAGTAACGGTGCAACGTCAGGCCTTTTTCAACGTTGGTATAGCGCCAGATCAGTGCTTCTCCCGCCGGGCAAATGTATTCGTTTTTTGCCGCGTGGTAGATGAAAGCATCGTTATTGAAACGCCCGTCCGCTTTGGCTCCAGAGGTCATCGGCTTGGGCACATAGGCAGTGATGCCTGCATCGTGACAAGCCAGGATCTCTTCGCTTTTGAAGTAACCTCGATCAGCCACTACCGACAACGTTTCTGACGCCAGAGCCTCGCGGGCCTGCTTGGCCATCGAGCTGAATTGATCGCGGTCGGAACCGACGTTGGTAACCTCATGTGCAACGATCAAATGGTGCTGGGTATCGACCGCTGTCTGCACGTTGTAACCGACGATTCCAGTGCCGCGAGTCATCATGGAACGGGCGTCTGGATCGGTCAGTGATACCTGTTTATCCGGTGATTCGTTGAGCTGAGTTTCAATGATCTGTAACTCTTTCATCTGAGCTTTGAGCTTGTCGATTTTCTCTTGCAGACGACCAGCCTTGGGCTGAGCGACCGAGGGTTCTTGCCGATCGGCTTCGTCGAGCGCAGTCAGGTACCGATTGATACTCGATTCAATTTCTTCCATCCGCCGCTTCAGCTTGGCGCTGGTGAAATTGCGGTCGCGGTTGTTGACGGCCTTGAATTTACTGCCGTCGATGGCGACCAGATTTTCTCCGAACAATCCCAGCTGCTGGCACAGCCCCACGAATTGGCGGCAGACGCCTCGGATGGCCTTGCTGTTGTCTTTTCGGAAGTTGGCGATGGTCTTGAAATCGGGCATCAAACGTCCGGTCAGCCACATCAGCTCGACGTTGCGTTGGGCTTACCGCTGGAGTCGGTCACCTTATCTGTTCATCCAGAAGATGTGCTGAGATTTGAACAAGCCATTGCCGAAGCAATAAGACGTGGCGGCGCCTATCTAACTTGACCTAGGCGTCAATCACATTTACGGAGCGAGCTGAACCATCCAGCATAAAGGGAAGTTGTGACCCGATGCATGTTGAGGTCGGGACTGCCATCTTCCCACCAAACAGGGCCCCGCTCACCAAGTGCTACTTTGGCGAGTTGTACCTTTTCCCGAGCGCGCTTCATCTGCGATTCGTCTTCCGAATCCTTTGCTCTCTTCACCTCGCGTCGAGCTGCCATGAGCTCATCGACAAGACGCTGGCGCACGTCCTCTTCCAATGACGGGTTTGAACAGCGCCACAGCTGCCCTTTGACAACGAAGTAACGACCGTCAGGGGTCACAGGATGCATTTTCTCACCGCCGATCTTTCCAAGGGCGCTTCTCTAGGGAATTCACGGAGGACGACTACCTCAGCTTTCGAATAGGAAGGCGTTTGGCCTGTTTGACCCCAAACAGTATTCCCAGTAATAGCGCAGCGCCCGCCGCTAGGAGTATTGGATAGGGATGTTTACCTGACATCCGGACGCCCTCAGCTCCGTGTTGATCGCTTGTCGGAGCAGGGCGATGACCCGATGACGACGGATTACGACTGATTGGAACGTCAGAGGAATCGATCTCTGCTTCGTAGGGCATTTCGTTTAAGGGTAAACGCGCACCGTCTGCGAGAATGAGGGTGAGGTCTTCGACCGTGCCGGCAAGTCGATTGGGGAAAACCGGCTCACCCGTGGGATCAAGCTCATCGTAATAAAACTGCTGTCCTTCCAGCCAACCAATGGCCGTCATCAATTCGGGGCCAAGGTAATATTTCCCGTCCAGGAAGAAGCCTGGGAAATGTCGTGTGCGTTCAAGACTTTCTACGATGTAGCGCTCGCCCGCCTTCATACCGGTTGCTGGGTCGATCATGATGAAGCCCTCAGATTCGCTGGTGTTGCGATAGAGGATGCGACTTGGCGCAATGTTCCATCGAGATGACTGAAAGGCTGAGTGGCAGGAAAGTGACGGTCGGTAAGCCAATAAATCGAACACTCGAAATACGATCCCTCTCCAAGCTACATGCCCCCACCATTGAGGGTGCTGAGAGGTGTGTATGAATAGCGATCCAAAGCTGCAAGGAGGGATTGGTCAAGATGACCCTATCCCTACATCACGTGATCCATTGAGCCCAGGCCGCACCGAAGTTGATCCAATGAAGGAAGAGGGGATTGACGAACTGCCGGATAACGAAGGTGAGCGCCCGCTTGATGATGACGACGTCGGGCTTGACCCTGAGCGTGTGCGGGAGGAGACGGATAATGCGGTGATGGATAAACAGCAGGATCCACGCTAAAAGCCGGACATTCCTTCCAGGGCTCTTTGATGCAAGCGGGTCAGGGACGGCCCGCCATATAAGAAGAACAATGGGCTCTATCGACTCGATCTCAGTTAATGCTTAAAAGCGAGCAGTAAGATCCGAGAGCGCCAATAGAGCTGTTGATGATGGTGTTCAGTATGAGTTGATAACCTATGATTGGCGTAGCCGGTAAAGTCCTCAGTGATTCCTTGAGCATTTTTGTCCAGCGTTTCCATTGCTGTCACTGCGTTGACCGCAGAATTCCCCGCACCGTTTTCCGAAAGCCATTTGGTGGCCTCCTCAATTGCTGTGCATATTGCATGCTGGTTATGCAGAAGCAATGTAAGAGCGTCAGCTGCAGCTACGTTTGCTTCAAAACTAGACGATGCCACAGGTATCTTCCCTTAGTGTTCTGTTCGGGAGCCTAGCGAAACTGCGAGAGCATGTGCAATTTTGCATCCTGCTCTCTCGCCAGAGTTAGGATCGTTGACCAGCCGCAGTAACCAATTCGCAAATCAACGTTGTCAAATCCTCAACGGCTACCGGTTTCCCGAGAGACGCATCAAAACGGCCTTCCCCTTGGTACTGAGCCCCCTCCGCCGCACCGTAGCCTGTCAGAGCTATTGCCGGCACGGCTGCGTAATCCGGAAACTTACGTAGCGCAGCAAGTAGCTCATGACCATCCATAAGCGGCAGTCCGATGTCTGAAATAATTACATCGGAGCGTTGCGTTTGCGCGATTTCCAAGGCTTTGGAAGGATGGTCGAATGCAAGAACCTCCGCGTCCTCTAATTCAAGCAGTAGCTGAAGTGCTTCCAGTACCTCAGGCGAATCATCGACGAGAAGGACACGAATCTCAGCCAACTGACCTTCGTCGTTCTCGGCGTCATTGCTGGCATGTTGATGGGGTGGTTCAGTCAGCGGCAGTTCTACGGTAAACCGCGAACCCTTACCCGCGCCCTCAGAATACGCCTGTATCTTGCCATGGTGGCTCTCAACCAGTTGTTCGACCAGTGCTAAGCCAATTCCCAAGCCACCTCGATGCTGGCCCGAAGGGCGATGGTCGGCCTGTCCGAACATTTCGAAGATACGTTCCAATTGATCCTTCTCGATACCCGGCCCAGTGTCGATCACTTCGATACGTACAGCTTGCTCCAGCTTCGTCGTGACAACTTGCACTGTACCTTCAGCAGGGGTGAACTTGATGGCGTTACTGATCAGGTTCCAAATGATCTGTTCAATCCGGGTCTGATCTGCATCGATGAATAGACTTTGTTCCGGTGTCTTGAAGTGAATCTTGCAGCCGGATTCTGCTTTCAGCACGACTTGTTGAATTTCATTGAGTACCATCACGAGATCCAGTGGTTTGCATTGCAACTGCAGCTTTCCATTGCGTACCCGCGCAACGTCCATCAGGTCATCGATGATGCGTGCTTGGCTGGCTACCGCATCAGTGATGGTGGTGATCGCTTTTTGTAGCGTCGGGTCTTTCTTTGACACAGGAAGCCGACGAGCCAATTGAGCGTTTAGTTGAATGAGGTTCAGCGGATGTTTGAGTTCATGCGACATGACCGCAAAGAACTGGTCTTTTTGCTGGCTAGAATTTAGGGATGCCGTAAGGTTCCGCTGTTGCTCTTCGTGCAACTTGATATGGTCAGTCAGATCGCGCGCGATTTTGACAAAGCCTTGGAAGCCTTTGCTCGCCAATGCCGTGACCTCGCCGCTGCAATAAAACTTGCTACCATCCTTGCGTGCGTGCCAGCGCTCATCGTCACTACGACCTTTAGTACGGGCCGTTTCCAACTCCATTTCTGGTATTCCTGCGCGCTGATCCTCGGCGGAAAAGATGAAGCGAAAATGCTGACCCTCCGCCTCGTCACGGCTGAAGCCAAAAGTGTTCCTCGCCCCGTCATTCCAGTCAGTGATGAAGCCCTCTTCATTAAGCACGATGATCGCGTAGTCATGGGTGCTTTCTGTGACCAGACGCATTCGCTCCTCACTCAAACGAAGCTCTTGCTCAGCCTCGCGCCGTGAGGTGATATCAATGAAAGTCAGAACGATACCGCCTATCTGATCCACATTGGAACGATAGGGCAAGATTCGCACGATGTACCAGCGGTCATCGGAACTCGCGACTTCGCGTTCGATGCCCTTGAGAGTCTCGAATACTGACATCGCATCCTCGGCCATTCCGTCGTATTTGAGGCGATGAGTGATATCCAACAAGGGCCGACCGGCGTCTACCGCCAGCATGCTAAAAATATCCGTTGCTCGAGGGGTGAACCATTTGATTCGCAGCTCTCTATCAACGAAAACAGTGGCAATGTCGGTGGAACTGATCAGGTTGCTCAGGTAGTCGTTGACCTGGTCTGTTTCCTCAACCTTGATCTTCAATTCGTGGTTTACAGTGAGGAGCTCTTCGTTGATCGACTGCAACTCTTCCTTGCTGGTTTCGAGTTCTTCAGATGCTGAACGAAGCTCTTCATTGATTGCCTGCATTTCCTCGTTGGAGGCCTTCAGCTCTTCGCTCGAGACCTCCGACTGCTAAATAACGTCCTGAAGTTGCAGCTTGGTACGTTGCAACTCCCGATCCAGATTAGAAAGCATTTGATTTTCAGACTGTACGGATGCGTTGGAACTGACGTTTTGTGCGTCTATTTGTTCCTCGGTGAACGAGATGTAAAGACAGTTCAGCTCTGTTTCAGCATCAGTGAACGGGTGTACCTCGACCTGCACCTGGTAATGCTGCCCGTCGCGTTTATGATTGATCGGGCGGGCCCGAGCGGATTGGCCGGATTGTTGAGTTTGGTAGATGGTAGTGCGTAGTTCCAAGCGCAGATCTCCGCTCACCAGCGATAGGAGATTATTGCTGACCTCGCCGGTCATGTGCTGCAGATATCGACCAGCGCCTTGACTGATGTAGAGAATATCGGCTTCGCTGTTGACGATGATGCTGGGTGGGGAAAAGCGCTCTGCAGCCCGCTGATATATTTCGACCGTGGACGGCTTTTTCACTGGTCGTGTATCACTAGGTAGAGACGATGCAATGGTGCGCGCATATCCCCCCCGAGGCATGGCAGGTAGGCGGTGAGTATTGGGGCCGCCGCGAGCACGAAAAATGCGATTCTTCTTGTCAACGGTGGTGAAAAGTTCAGGGCAAGCATCCGCTGATTCAGAGGTGCCGAGAAAGAGATATCCACCTGCACGCAACGCAAAATGAAACATTTGCAAAATTTCGCGCTGAATGTCGCGATCTAGATAAATAAGCAGATTCCGGCAAACGATCAGGTCTATCTGAGAAAAAGGTGGGTCAGCCAACAAGCTGTGCTTGGCGAAGAGCACTCGTTCACGAATATCCTTGCGGACGCGATAGTTGGCATCTTCTTTGATGAAGTATTGCCGCAAGCGTGCGGGTGAGACGTCAGTGATGATTGCTTCAGAGTACAGTCCTGTACGTCCGGTGCTTATGGCACGGTCATCGATATCGCTGGCGAACACCTGGATTTTGAAATCAGACGACGTTTCAGCTTTGTAATCATTGAGCAGGATTGCAAGTGAATAGGCTTCCTCCCCCGTGGATGCACCCGCCGACCAGACTCGAATCTCATGAGCGCTATCGATGTCGTTTTGACGAGCGAATAACTGGGGAATCACCTCGCGTTCCAATGATTCAAAAGACTCACGGTCGCGGAAGAAATTGGTTACTCCGATGAGCATGTCATCGAGCAGAGACTTGGTCTCATCAGCATGTTCACAGATGTAGCGATAGTAGGCGGGCAAATCAGTCTGCGTGGTCACCTGCATACGGCGTTCGATACGGCGCAAAACTGTGGCACGCTTGTAGTGCTTGAAGTCATGGCCGGTAGCGGCGCGTAGCTTGGTAAGGATATCAAGCAACGCTTGTTCTGCCTGCTCGACAGCCCGTTCGTCTAGCTTAGGTGGAGTGCCTGGCTGGAGATCCGCAGCATTTGGAAGTTGAATACGTTGGGCGTTGTGCCATACATCCAGAATTTTCTGCGGCATTTCGACAACCGGTAGTACGAAATCGACTTTATGAGTATTGATCGCCGCCTGCGGCATTCCATCAAACTCGGCATCCTCTGGATGCTGAGCTAGGGTGACACCGCCTTGCTCCTTGATACGTGACAAGCCAACGGCTCCATCAGATCCCGTGCCGGAAAGAACAACACAGAAAGCGTGTTCTTTGTGGGCGTCCGCAAGATCACGAAAGAAGAGGTCGATGGTTACGTGTCGTCCATTTCGTGGCTCGGGTGGCAAACCACGTAAGTAGCCGTCGTTCATCGAAAGGCGCTGCGCTGGGGAGATTCCATATACATGGTTGCGTTCGATGGGCGCAGCAGAAACCAACTGGGTGACAGGCATTTTAGTACGAGACGCGATCAGTTTTCCCGCGCTACTTTGGTGATCGGGGGACAAATGCATGACCACTACAAACGCCATACCGCTGTCAGCTGGCATATGCTCGAAGAAGTGCTGAACAGCCTGCAAACCGCCTGCGGAAGCTCCAATTCCTACTACCGGAAAGCCCAGATGACTAGGTTGAATATCCTGTCGCTGAGGACGATCTGCGCCCGCATCATTTTCGGTGTTCATCACGTAAATCCTATCGTGGTCGCGCGTTGTGGAGATCACCTCTAGAGGTAGCGTGTCAGCTATGGTTGTTCATGGCAAACCAACAATCTGCAGCGAGCGAACACTTCGAAAGGAGATGTTTAATAATAGCCGATAGGGAGGGTATCGAAGACATTTTCACATACTTTGCTGGTGCGCACGTATGAAAGCGGGAAGTCAGACCGGACGAGGTCATCGAGTCAGGTCGACCCGCTGAAGAACCCATTCCAAAGCTATTTGTACGACAACCCTTGAACCGCGATGCTAGATCAGTTGGGAGGAACATGCCGGTGAAAGCACTGGCGAACCGCCATTCATCGACAGGCCTGAGCTGCGCTAAATGCTTTTGTCTCTACTGCTGACACTGTGGAGATTTTCATCATGTATGAAGACAGAAAAGCGCACGCGTTGACGACATGGCATCAGCTCCTGGAACACCCTGAGATTCGAATGAGCGCTCCGGAACAGTACGACGAGCTACTTCGCCTCGCTGAGGAGTATTGCGAGGAAGGATTTATCACCCGGGAAGACCGTCGACGGATGATTGAGAAGGCCACCGCAAACTATCGGCGAGCAGTGGAAGGTCTCGGCCAAGGCATTTAAGCTCATGGCGGGCGCAAATCGCACAACGCCCACCTCCCCGAGGATTATAAGATGGTGGAACTTTTGACTGGGGCTTACGTGCTGAATGATGTATCGCGCCGGTCATTCAGAGATGAGCTAATTGCGCCGCGACCAACAAGGTACACACAAAAGACTTTCACAGGCAGAAGACGTCAATGACATCAGCAGCGAACGGAGGAGAATTTCACCTTTGCACGCCTCCTAGGTCGGATTCAGACGTTTTGCCTTGACGAGATGGTTGAACGGAAAGCAACTCGTTCGTGCCGGCTGTGTCGAGATTGACCTGATCATTTTCACCGAGAGAGCTGTACTGATCCCGGAGCTCTCGAAGGTCTTTTGAGCCCATCTTCTCCAAGCACAACGTCGCGTTTTGTGCGTCTTTAGTGGCTCGAATCAATTCGTCGATTTTGAGATGCAAAATGTCGTTGTCACGGTTTTGCGTGTTCTGAATAAGAAAAACCATCAGGAAGGTGATGATGGTCGTTGACGTATTGATGATCAGCTGCCATGTATCGTTGTAGTGAAAGTATGGGCCCGTGAGCGCCCAAACTCCGATTAGAACGATGGCCAGTAAGAAGGTTTTCGAGCTGCCTGCCCAGTTGGAAAGCGCTTGGCAGAAACGTGCGAATTTCATGATTGCGATCTCTCGTTGTATTCATGAAATAGACAACCTATGCGCCTGAAATACTTTATTACATTTTGACCTTTCGTCGGACTTCTCTATCACAGGAATCAGCTTCATCTAGGTGAAACCCTGAGAAGTTTGCTGCCAGTTCTTCCCCCTCTGTAAGCCCGTTTTAGCTCAAAGGGTCGACAAGGTGAAAAACCATACAATTCTTTATACGCGATACCTTGACGAAAACAAGTGAGCAGACTGGATCTGACAGGCCACCCGCCACTAGGTCTACGAGCGCAGTTCATTCTCGCGGGGTTAGGCGCCTCCTCCTACTTTTTCGTTCCGGTATCTGATTTTCGTCAGACATTTTGAACCTAACTCGAATTCGGTCGCTCAATTGGAAAATGGTCGGGGGAAGCAGAATGAACGCTTTCAAGAACCAACTGACATTCACGCAAGAAATCAAATTGCTCGCCTTGGCAGCTTGGCAACGTGCACTGGAAAACCGTGAATTGCGAATGGATAGCCCAGACGCCTATCACGACGAACTGCTGCGACAGTCGGATGAAATGGATCGCCTCGGTATACTCAGCTGGGATGAGTGGCGCGACTTGCGAAGAGAAGCGGACGTGGCGTACCTCCGAGCAGTCGCCGGAGACGATTACCACTGAGGTTATTCAAGTTATGTCCATCGCCAGTGACACAGTCCAGTACCTGCGTAACAACGCATTGGTGATAACCACAGCGGAGTCGTGTACGGCGGGCAAGATCATCACGCGGTTATCCGAGATAGAGGGTAGCGGCGAATTTATTGAATGTGGTTATGTCGTTTACTCGCCCCAGGCTAAAGAGCGCCTACTCCATGTCAGCCCGCAGACTATCGAAACCTTCAACCTGACGAGCGTCGAGGTGGCGAGAGAAATGGCTAGGGGGGCCTTGCGAGATAGCACCGCGAATGCCGCAATCGCGACTACCGGAATTCTCGGGCCGGACGATGTCGATGGCATCCCTGCAGGTACGATTTGTTTCGCTTGGGCATTTCAGGCAAATAATGAATGCTACGTCTTCAGTCATGAACACCGGTTCTTCGGAGGACGTTGTCAGGTTCAGGCACAGGCGACGGAATATGCGTTGCAGTGGCTACCGCATTTTCATCGCCGTGCGCGCGCTGGCGAGAAGGCCTAAGCCTGATGAACGAAGACTCCGATAACGCAGATATGAGAAGCCGCGAACATCCGATTCGCGAGGACATGGCCTATCAATTGAAGGTCTGGCGTTTCGAGCGCGTTGGCTGGTACGTATTGGTTTTAGTCGTGTTGATGGGGTTAGTGGGCGTCTTTTCCAGAGGCTTACTCAGTTCAAGAGATGTCCGCAGTGAGGACGGTAAAGTCAGAGTGGAATATGAAATGTTTCATCGCAATGGCTCGACTAACTCGATGAAAATCACTTTGAGTTCAACGTCAGATTCTCAGGTAGAGCTGGAGCTCGCAGGTCAGTTATTAGAAGGCTTCAGTATTGAAACTCTTCAACCCGAACCTCTGCGCTCAAGAAGTTCTTCACAGGGCATCAGGCTTTGGCTACAGACTGACCTTGATGGTCAAGCGACGCTGTACATCACTCTGCGAGGGGATGGCCTTGGCTTCTACCGCAGTCAAATCTCGTCACCGGGCACCAACAGCTTAAAGCTTGTGCAGTTCATTTTCCCTTAGGTGATTTATGGATTCGGTTTTGCGTGCAGGTGCGATGTATGTGGCTCTCATGGTGCTCTTCAAGATCGCTGGGCGGCGCTCCTTGGCGGAACTGACGACGTTCGATTTCGTCCTATTGATGATGATTGGCGAAGCTACGCAGCAGGCGCTGCTAGGTGATGATTTCTCGCTGACCAATTCGATGATAGTCATCGTCACGTTGATCGCTATCGACGTCGGATTGTCCTTGCTCAAACAGCGCTCGGGATGGATTTCACGACTGATCGATGGTGAGCCCACCGTCATTGTCGAAAACGGAAAGCTCCTTCATCAACGATTGCGTCATGCTCGATTGGTTGAAGCTGACGTCATGGAAGCTGCGCGATCCAGTCAGGGGATAGAGAAGCTGGAAGAGATCAAGTTCGCGATCATTGAGCGCAACGGCAAGATTTCCATCATTGCCCGAGAGGATTAATTTCTGACGCTTACATGCGTCCCGAGATTTGCTTGGAACACCCTGATTGGTATGCAGCCTAAGAGTTAACTATCTGAGGAGGGTTACATCATGTCTGAAGCTACCAGCTATTTCGCGATTGCTGTCGCCGTGATCATTCTGCTCGTCGATCTTTGGGCGATTGTTAGCGTGTTTCGAAGCGACAAAACGGTAGGGATAAAAGCCGCGTGGGCGCTTGGCCTCATTATCTTCCCAGTCTTAGGTTTGATCGTTTGGGGTGTTGCGGGGCCTCGCGGGATCAAAGAAGGCCCCTCGTCGCCAGAACACAGCAAAGGTTAGTCACTATCCGTTTGTCGTTCGCGCTGAAGGTTTTTGAAATTAACCCTGGCGCACTTGCTTCAGATGTTTGTGGGCTGGCATTCGGTCTATCACCGAGTGACCGCAGCCCTTATTCGCCTGAGGAGAATGTCATGTTCCTACATAACAAACGACTTCAATACACCGTGCGTGTTGCTCAGCCCAATCCTGGGTTGGCCAATCTTCTACTGGAGCAATTCGGCGGAGCTCAAGGGGAGCTCGCGGCGGCGTCACGCTACTTCACGCAGGCATTGGCAGAAGATGATCCGGGCAGGAAGGATCTCTTGATGGATATCGCTACCGAGGAGCTCAGTCACCTTGAGATCGTCGGCTCGATCATCGTGATGTTGAACAAGGGCGCCAAGGGACGAATGGCCGAAGGTGTCGAGGAAGAAGGCGAGCTATACCGCGCCATCAACGGAGCCGGTAACGACTCTCACATCACGAGTCTGTTGTATGGCGCAGGTGCTCCTTTGACTAACTCGGCAGGCGTACCTTGGTCGGCGGCATACGTCGATACCATCGGCGAACCCACAGCAGACATGCGCTCGAATATCGCCGCCGAGGCGAGAGCGAAGATTGTTTACGAGCGTTTGATGAATGTCACCGACGATCCCGGAGTGAAAGAGGCACTGGGATTTCTGATGACACGTGAAATCGCCCACCAGTTATCTTTCGAAAAAGCACTGCACGCCATCCAGCCAAATTTCCCTCAGGGCAAACTGCCGGGCATGCCGGAGTTCACCAACGTCTACTTCAACATGTCACAGGGCGAAGGCAGCACTCGCGGCCCTTGGAACGAAGGGGACGATTGGGACTTCGTGGAAGATCCTGCGCCCGCAGTGGATGGTGGGGACGGCACCGCCTCTGTGCAATTGAGCGCTGAGGACGAGGCGCTGCTCATGGATATGAAAGCAAGGACGATGTCCGACCCAGACAGCAATCCGATCACAGGGGCGGACTTAGGGGCGGGGGTACAAGGCGAACCTCAACCTTGAAGAGCAGCCGCACGCCCTCTGGCGTGCGGTCTTCCATCTTATTCGAGGGGAATCACATCATGGTTAACAAAAAATCAGCGCGTCGGAATTTAACTGGCCCTGAGATGCTCTTTGCCACCTGCGTCGCTTTTGAACGTGAAGCGCAACGCGTATCCAGGCAGTTCCTACGGTCGCTTTCCGTATCTACTGAAAAGTACGATTCAAAAAAATAGGAGGTATCCGTGCCCGATCCGTTGACCTCATCAGGCGCACCGCCTCGCTCCTGGTTCGCCCGGTTCTCAGGAACTGGGTGGGGCGGGCGCGCCTTCTGGTCAATTTTGATTTGCGTAACATTGTTCTTACTCATATGCGGGTATGGCGCCTTTGTCGGCGCCAACAAACAAAATCTGCACTTCGCTTTTCTCGGTGGCATGTCAGGTTTCGCTGCGACGGCCATGGGAGCTGTCGTAGCGATTGCGTTACGAGACATCGCCGCCCGTACTCAAGACACCATGCTGGGCTTCGCCGCCGGCATGATGCTGGCCGCCAGTTCCTTCTCGCTCATTCTCCCAGGGATCGAAGCAGCTCAAGCTCTTTGCGGAAACCAGTTCCTCGCAGCATGTGTAGTTGTGGCGGGATTGGGATTGGGCGTAGCGCTGATGGTTGGCCTTGATCGTTTTGTCCCACACGAACATGAGAAAAGCGGACGCAGGGGGCCGGACGCGCAGCGCATCAATCGTGTTTGGTTATTCGTCCTGGCAATCACACTGCATAACTTGCCGGAAGGCATGGCCATTGGTGTGAGCTTCGCAAACGGCGACATGAAGGTCGGGCTCCCGCTAACTACAGCTATCGCTATTCAAGATATTCCCGAAGGTTTGGCTGTCGCACTGGCGTTACGTGTGACAGGCATCTCAGCGCTTCGTGCAGCGCTTATCGCGGTGGGTTCAGGATTGATGGAACCCATTGGCGCCGTTGTTGGATTGGGCATTTCCAGCAGCTTTGCATTGGGCTATCCCATTGCGCTCGGCTTGGCAGCAGGAGCCATGATTTTCGTGGTATCTCATGAGGTCATTCCGGAGACTCATCGCAACGGTCATGAGACGCCGGCGACTTTAGGTCTGATGCTCGGTTTTGGGGTGATGATGTTCCTGGATACCGCTTTGGGTTAGCGATGAGCCTTTTATCCGTCACCCTGAAAATTTTCGGAACACCTTTTAAATCAGGCTGGTCATTCTTCATGTACGGCAAATTTTGCATGCATGTCGATCCCATGCGGACGCTCACCAGGCGACGCCAATACTGACCAGAAGGAAGTTTAGAAATGGCTAGAAAAACTGTCGAAGACTTGTTTATCCATGAACTCTCTGATGTTTACAGTGCGGAAAAACAAATCACCAAAGCGTTACCGCGCTTGGCAAAAGCAGCGACCAATCCACTGTTGGCAGAAGCGTTTACGGCGCACCTAGAGGAGACGCATGGGCAGATTGAGCGCATTGATCAACTGGTCGAGCTGACCGGTATCAAACTGAAGCGCATGAAGTGCGTGGCCATGGAGGGACTTGTCGAAGAATCGAAAGAGCTGCTGGAAGAGATCGATAAGGGAGCTGTCCTCGACGCAGCATTGATTGGTGCGGCGCAAAAGGTGGAGCACTACGAAATTGCTGCCTACGGCACCCTGATAGCTATGGCCAAGCATCTAAAGCTCGACGACGCGGCAGCCTTATTAGCAGCAACGCTTGTTGAAGAAAAAGGTGCGGACGAGAAACTGACCAAGATTGCGGAGCAAGGTGGTAATCAAGCAGCGACCATGGATTCTAAATAAGCGGTATCAGCAAACGTGCTGGTCGACAAAGGCGAGATTTCGTCGACCAGCCTCGATAGAAAATCATGATCAATTCAAGCTCGATCCAGTTCTGGCGAGCTTGATGCGCTGATCCATGATGCCGAATTTTCCTAACTAGCTCCAGGATAGCCAAGCAGGAGAAAACGATGATTGATGAATCGGTAATTCGCGAAAGGGCGTATGCACTCTGGGTAAAGGATGCTTGCCCTGAGGACGCTGACCTTTTTTATTGGTTTCTTGCTCGAGAGCAGCTTGAAACAGCGCTCAAGCGAACTTCCGTCGAGAGTCATGTGTGCGATGGAAACGATAAGTTTTTCAACAAAATCGGCAAGAAAAAAAATGAAGTAAATTTACGTTCCAGGAAGCGAGAGTCGGCGTGAGAACGATTTTCCCTACTTTTTTTGACCGCCAATTAGTCAGGAAGAGCCAACGGGCAATATTTTCGGACAAGTGCTACGCCTGTATCCACGCATCCATTTGGCTCTTCGCGCAGCTAAGCTACGAGCTTGCGTTACGAAAATTTCCGTAAATGCAGGCCAATCATTAGAGGGCTGTATGGATGCGATTGATTCGGCGCTTATGGCAGCGCGTGCCCAGTTCGCGATTGCCATAAGCTTTCATATCGTGCTGGCAGCCTTCACCATTGGCTTGGCCAATTTTCTCATGGTGCTGGAGGCACTGTGGCTGTGGCGCAGGCGAAGGATCTACTTGGATGTCTACCTTTACTGGCTAAAGGTGTTTGCGCTCAACGTTGCGGTAGGCACAGCGTCGGGTCTGATTTTGGAGTACCAATTCGGATTGAATTGGTCACGCCTCTCGACCCAGGCGGGAGACATTCTAGGGCCGTTGATGTTCTACGAGGTACTGGCGGCATTTTTCCTGGAAGCGGGTTTTCTCGGCATCATGTTGTTCGGGTTGAAGAGGGTGGGCCCTAGGCTGCATTTCTTCGCCACCTGCGCCGTCGCAATTGGATCTTTGATCAGCGCCTTTTGGATCCTGTCAGCCAACTCCTGGATGCAAACACCCGCCGGCTATTCAATTGGAGTCGATGGACGTTTTATTGCCGAAAACTGGTGGGCGATCATCTTCAATCGTTCGTTTCCTTACCGGCTTGTGCATATGACATTGGCCGCGATTATAGGCAGCGCCTCGCTGGTAGCCGGTGTTAGCGCTTGGCAGTTGTTGCGTGTGCCACAGAACCCGCGAGCCCGGCTTGCCTACTCCATGGCGTTGTGGGTGGTTGCGTTGCTGACGCCTGTGCAACTACTGGTGGGCGATCTGCATGGTGAGCACAGCCTTAAAGTTCAGCCGCAAAAGGTTGCCGCCATCGAAGGTTCCTGGACACGACCAGCGGAAGGAGAGGGGGAACCATTACGTTTATTCGCCATTCCAGATATGGCTGAGCGACGCAACCATTGGGAAGTAGCGATTCCGCGCGTAGCGTCTTTGTACTTGCGACATGACCTGAGCGGCACTATTAAAGCGCTTGATGAATTCCCGCCTGAGGACATACCACCTGTGCCACCCGTGTTCTTCGCTTTCCGTGTCATGGTCGGATTGGGGCTGTTCATGCTGGGGCAGGGGTTAATCAGTCTGGTATTACGCTGGCGGCATCGCTTGTACTCTGCGCGTTGGATGCTCCGAGGGAGTGTGCTGATGGCGCCTGCTGGATTTCTGGCAATGCTAAGTGGTTGGGTTGTGACAGAGGTTGGCCGTCAGCCCTTTACTGTCTATGGATTGATGCGAACTGCTGACAGTCTGTCTTCGGTGTCTCGTCAGCAGGTGGTAGGAGCAACTTGGACAATTTTGGCGTTTTATCTGGTGATCTTCGGCGTGGGTTTCTGGGTACTGCTGCGACTTTTGCGGGAACCACCTCACGAAGACGAGCCAGGGCCTCAACCCTCTTTGGCCGACGAGACGGGTAATCCTGTGGGCAAACATCGATGATGGACAATGACTGGATAACACTACTGTCCGCTGCGGCGCTGGGGTTTTCGGTATTGAACTACGTGCTGTTGGACGGCACTGACCTAGGTGTTGGCGTACTGCTTGGCCTAACTCGTTGTAGTAAGCACCGACGTGCCATGGCTGTGACTATCCTTCCGATTTGGGACGCTAACGAAACGTGGCTAGTGCTCGGTGGCGGCGGTCTGCTCGCGTTGTTTCCGCTGGCTTACGCTGTCCTGCTGCCGGCGCTTTATTTGCCGTTTATCGCGATGTTCCTGGCATTAATTCTCCGCGCGGTCGCGCTGGAGTTTCGCGATTACTCGAAAAGCTATCGTATGAAGCGCAGGGTCGATGGCTTGCTGCTGATAGGTTCACTGCTGGCCGGGGCAACTCAGGGGATTGTGTTGGGAACGCTTGTACAAGGGGTGCCGAATCAGGATGGGCAGTACAGCGGGAACGGCTGGGAGTGGTTGGGCCTATTTCCGCTGTATTGCGGTGCTGTGCTCGTAGTGGGTTATATGTGGTTGGGCGCCTGCTGGCTGTATTGGCGTACTGTCGACGATCTGCAATGTAGGTCAGGTCGACAGGCAAGGGCGTTGGCCATCGTGACCATAATGCTTTTGGCCGTGCTGGTGGCCTGGACAGCGACGCTGGATGCTCAATATGCGCAACGGCTTTCCAATCGACTTATTTGGTTGCCGGCGGCAATGCTGCTTACTGCATTGCTGTTCAGTTTCGCCCTGAGCTTTCGAAGCCGCCGGCAATATCTGCCGCTATTCGCCGCACTGGGAATTTTCATCTTGGCATTCGCATTGATGGTCGCAGCGCTCTTTCCATTGATTGTCCCGCCTAACCTGACCTTGCAAGAAGCAGCCTCAAGTCCCACCAGTCAGATTTTTATGCTGGTCGGGTTCGCCATGCTGATCCCGGTGACGCTCCTCTACAACACCTACGGCTTCAGAGTGTTCAGCGGAAAGGTTCGCGCCATTCGTGATTGACTGCAATATCTCAACCTTGGCCAGCCCAATACCGATGTACGGCGCCTTGCGAGCCTTGCACCGGATCCTGGTCGGGAAACGGCAGCGTGTCGATGCTCGCCAGTTGAGCATTGGTGGGGGCCTCTCGGCAGATATCTGCACGTTGCCCCGGCGGATAGGCACCGACTACCAGAAAATCTTCACTTGAATCTAAATTGCAATGGCCGGTGCCGGCAGGCAATAGCAATACGTCGCCTGCACTGACTTCAAGTACATGACCCTCCGGGCCGCCCAGCATCAGTCGAGCTCGACCGCTGGCGATGCCAAGCACTTCATGACCTTCGGTATGGTAGTGGTGGTAGCTGTAAATCCCATATCGCCATTGTGATGGCCACCCATTGGCGATGAAGGTTTGCTCGAACAGCGCAGCCGGATCATCGCCCTGAATTGCAATCGCGTTGGGGTAAATGAGTACCGGCAGGCGCGGGTTGTTGGTAACCCATTGGTTGCGTTCAAACATCAGGGTTTGCACGGTAGCTGTCTCAGCTCGCAGTTTGTTCATTCAAGGATCCTCCGAAACCCTGATGTGGCAATGGAATTTCACACATCGATCTGCAACTCCAAATCAGCATTATCCAATGTGCGGGCGTGGGCCACCGTACCGTTCAAGCGTTCTCCCGAAGAGAGAATCATGGTCAAGGAGTGAGCTTTGTGTAGATCATCAGGTATTGGGGATAGCACCTGCACCTGGAAGGCACCTGGCGTGATGGGAGTGATGAGTACGTCGCAATCAATAGTTTTGGCGATAGGGCCGAAAAGGGTGTCGTTTAAGTAATTCAAACGTGCGCGCTTAGTCATGGATATGTCCTCTGACGCCAGGTTTTTAAAGCATCATTTTTGTGCTCCATTTGTGTGGTAGACGACACCCACGACAGATGAGTTCAACGCCATGGAGTCATGGTTCCTTGCTTGATGCCTTCAACCGTGCGCTCTGGGCATCCCTGGACGCGACCTACAATCGTGGCGGAGAGACCAAGATCGATGGAGACTGGCAGGACAACAAGCAGGAAAACGGCCTGCTTGGTGCCAGCGTCGGTTTCATGCTATCGCCTCAATTCGGCGGACTGATCGCGTATTCCGATACGATTTCCGAAAGAACTGGATATCCGGACGTAAATACGTGGACGCTACGCCTCCAATACGCCTGGTAAAAAGCCTTGGTGGTAATAGCGGGCAGTGTCATGTGTACGTCAATGACCGAATGCGGTCGGTGTGTTCGCTGGATGCTTACCACCTATCCTCCTGATATCGTCGAGAAGAATGGTGACGATCAGTACCGTGATTGCAGTGGCGGGGTGCCTCGCTCACCAATGGATTATTGGCGATTGGTATGCTACGGGCAGTCCCTTAAGAAACTCAGCCAAAACGGTTCCAGATTGGCGCTGCGGTTGAACCCGATATGCGTCAGGTGAGTTTCCAGTACGATTAAAAGGGCGCTTTTCGGTGAGAATTCTCTCTCCCATTGGACTCGATGACTTTTGATTGGGTGGTCTGAACGGTGGTAACGAGAAAGATAAGCTCGAGGCGCACGAAGCCTCCAAAAATATGCGACGGGCCGACGGCAAGTGCAACGTTTCAGCAAAATCATCGTGAAATGTCCTGTCGATTAATCCGTCGTGGAATTTTTGACTACCTCCGCATATGAACAATACTTAATGGAAACTGCTTTCAGGACGAATACCATGATCTCCGCCCTTGAGCTCCGACATATGATTGAGTGTGGCTTTCTACCATTGTCCTGCACATGCACGACAAATGCGGATGGCTCGTTGATGATTAAGGTTATTGATCCTTCAACAGGCAATGTGGAGCTTTTGGTGACGGGTGTTTCGACGCCAGCGCTCACGTCTAGCAGGGCGATTGCCGGTCTAATTGGCCAGCTACGCAGTGAGATGGCGGCACGCAAAACCAGGTTCGAATCGAGCGAGCGCAGAGCCCACGAGCGTTGAGCAATCCATGCACAAGGGTAGCCGTCCATAACTGCCTTTGATGTCAAACTGGTATCAGCCATACTATGGCTTCATTTTCATGGAGCCCGTCCCGTGTCCTCCGATAGAACACAGCAACTTGAGCAAGCACTTCTAGCCGTCATCGCGGCAGCCACAAAGATGGGTGTGAGCTGTGATGCACTATGTGCAGAAGCGGTTGGCGGCCTGATGGCAGATCGTTACTGGCAGTGGTCGCTCACGGAGCATAAAAACGGCGCTGCTGATGAGATAGAGGAAGCACTCACCAAGCTTCTGATGAGAGGAGTTACAAAGTCGAGCCCGACCTACCTTGCATCTCCGATCCCATGAGTCAGGCTTTGTGAATCGCAATGCCGGGCTGCAACACAGTCGCCATAGCGATCACGAAATCATCAAGCGACCACGGCTTGTGCAGATAGATGCTAGAGGCTGGAACAGCTGCAGGATCTATCAAATATCCAGAAGTCAGGATTGCTGCAATAGATGGCCATCTACTACTTACCATCTCGATGAACTCGATCCCCTGGATCTGGCCAGGTACGCCGTGGTCTGCGATCACTAGACGGCACTGTTCATGAGTTTGAAGCAGATAGGTTAACGCATCATCTGCCGTCTCAAACGAGATTGCCCGTCCTCCGACTTCCGACACAATTTCTTCCATTAGTGCTCGCAAGGTCGGATCGTCTTCGATGACGATCACCGATCCTTCGATAGGCAAGAAACCTTCCCACTGGACGATCAATCAAAGATCCCTTAGCCGAGCGCTCCTGGCCGGCGTCTGATGAGTCAGTCTCTGAGTTTATTCGCATTTCGGTATTTTGTGATCCTTCTTCCGATTGGTTTGATGACACAGATCACATCTAGACTTGAGTACCTGAACGAACTGAATAGGCGAGGCCGACCAGGGTGGAAAACCGTTACCATTTTCGGATCGCCCCCCAAATGAAAAAAGGACGAGAGCTTTCGGTAAAAAACCGAACCATCTCGTCCTTTTCACTACCGGTAGACTTAGGTAGTCAACAGTGTTGCGCTGCTATTGCTCTCCGGAATGTCGATGTGGCTATCGCCGGGTGTCAAAATGACTTTTCGGCAGTCCTCTTCTTTTTTATCAAAGATTTTATATCCCTCAGCGGCCTGTTCCAGTGACATGCGATGGCTGATGATGACTTCCGGTGAAAGACGACCAGTCTCGATGTGTTCGAGGAGCTCAGGTAGGAAACGATGCACATGGGTTTGACCCATTTTGAAGGTCAGCCCCTTGTCGAATGCGTCTCCGAACAGGAAGCCATGAATGAACCCTGAATAAACGCCAGGAACACTGACGATGCCGCCGCGTCGAACGGCGGCGATGCACTGACGTAGAGCCTTGCCGCTGCTGCCCTCAAGCTTGAGTGTCGCGAGAACTGTTTCAGTCGTACTACCTTTTGCTTCAAACCCGACCGCATCCACGACGCCATCAACTCCGCGCATTCCTTTGGTTTGTCGAATGATCGTATCTGCGGGATCGTCGTCTTCATCGAAGTTGATCGGAATTACACCGTATGTTTTCTGCGCGTATGCCAAGCGGTATGGATGGTGATCGACCATGAAAATTTGGTCGGCACCGAGCATCCTTGCACAGGCCGCGCTCAACAACCCAACGGGGCCTGCACCATAAATGGCGATGCTCGAGCCATTACCAATCCCCGCGTTCGTTACAGCCTGATAAGCAGTTGGAAGGATGTCTGAAAGGAAAAGAACCTTTTCATCCGACAGCGTCCCCGGCACTTTAAACGGCCCGGTGTTGGCTTTAGGTACGCGCACGTATTCGGCTTGCCCGCCAGGCACACCTCCGTACATGTGACTGAAGCCGAACAGCGCGGCTCCTGGTGGTATTGCCTTTTTATTTATGATCGCTCCGCGCCCTGTATTTGTTGTTTCGCAGGCCGCGAACAGATCCATTGCGCAGAAGAAACAGCTGCCGCAGGCGATTACAAAGGGAATTACCACGCGGTCGCCGGGTTGCACGGCGGTCACAGCTGAGCCTGCCTCTTCAACTATCCCCATGAATTCATGGCCGAAGATATCGCCATGCTCGACAGTTGGAATCTTTCCCCGATAGAGATGGAGGTCAGATCCGCATATCGCCGTCGCGGTAACCCGAAGAATGATGTCATCACTGTCCTCAATAACCGGATCGGGAACCGTGTCGACTTTGACGCTGTGCGCGCCGTGATAGGTGAGTGCTCTCATGACGTCTTACCTACTTCAGCTGGATGGTAAGTGGGAGAGGAGGATCGAAGAAAGTAAGTTCAGAGTGATATAGACGCAAATGACTAGCGGTCGTCTTAGTAGGCACGCACCTGATTTTTTAAACCTAATGGAGCGGAAGTAGGTCGACTGCAGGAGTCAGTAACTCAGGTAGTCGGAGGTGACGTTAATGATCGGTGTTGTCATACCTGCCCACAATGAAGAGCACCACATCGCTGCGTGTCTAACATCTGTCCTGTTCGCCGCTGCACATCCTGCATTGGCAGGCCAGCCGGTCTCCGTAGTCGTCGTTTTAGACGATTGCTCTGATCAGACCGGGCAGATCGTTTCAGCACACGGTGTTATCGGGATCGAGGTTTCCTTCCAGAACGTTGGCAAGGCGAGAGCAACCGGTGCGGATCATCTTCTGGCCGCTGGCGCGGAGTGGCTTGCCTTCACCGATGCCGACACTGTCGTGCCACATGATTGGTTGGCTCGTCAGATTGAGTTCAAGGCTGATGCAGTCTGTGGAACAGTCGAGGTGGATAGCTGGAATATCCATGGAGATTTGGTTCGCTCAAAGTACATGGAGCTTTACCAGTTTATCGAGAATTACCGGCACATCCACGGCGCCAATCTTGGACTGAGTGCCGAGGCTTACCGGAACGCTGGCGGGTTCCAGCATCTCACTGCACACGAAGACGTCCATTTGGTTGCTGACCTGAAGAGGGTTGGTGCTCAGATCGTTTGGACGGCAACGAATCCGGTCATCACCAGCGCCCGCAAGGATTACAAATGTCGTGGAGGGTTTGGAGAGTATCTGGTCAATCTGGGTGCCTCACTGGGATTGCCTGCGCTTGATCCACAGGTTAGCGCCGGCGTATCTCTTTGAAAGTGCTGTCGGAAGGAGGTGGCAAGTTGGAGTACATCGATTACCTGCAATGGCCAGCCATGGTAGTGACGGTAGCCTCAGCGTGGTTCATCGGTTCGCAACGAGCGTATAGGCGCATGATCGCCTTTTGGGGATTTATCACCAGTAATGCGCTTTGGGTGATCTGGGGGCTTCACGCCGACGCTTACGCGCTGATCCTGCTCGAATGCATACTTTTGGGGATGAATGCCCGAGGCTTCAGGAAGAACTTCAATGCTTCCGAGTCATCAACCTAAGACATGTAGCTCGAATGACTTTGACCCTACGTAGCCCGAAGCGATTACGAATTAGTGTACTGAGAGATCATTGTTCACGCAGGAACTCGATTATTTCTCTCGCGAGCTCGTCGGGCACTTCCTCCGCCATGTGATGCCCACAGTCGAGCCCACGACCACGTTGTCGTGTTGTCCATGGTTCCCACACGCCTAAAACATCGCCGTACAGAAGCTCAAGATCATCACGTAGCGACCATAAAATCATTGTCGGGCACTCGACCCTGCGGCTCTCGCGGCGGTCGACTTCATCGTGAATACGGTCGATTCCAAGGCCTGCTCTATAATCTTCGACCATGCCATGAACGGTCGCTGGGTCATGGATGGCTGCTTGATAGTCTCTGTAGGCGTCTGCACCCATCGCCTCGGCGGTGCCGCCGTACCATCGATCAGGGTCAGCCAGGATTGCCTGCTCCGGTTTTTCGAGTTGTCCGAAGAAGAACCAATGCCACCATTTTGTCGCGAACTGGGCGTTACAGCGCTCGAGAGCTTCAAGGATCGGGACGCCATCCAAAATGCCGAGATGTGTGACGGCTTCGGGATGATCCATCGCCGTGCGAAAGGCGGTGTAACTACCTCGATCATGGCCAATCACGGCGAATCGCTCATGACCCAAATGGCGCATCAAAGCGATGCAGTCACGCGCCTTGGCGCGCTTTGAGGAGCCCGCATGATCGGCTGTGTCCTCAGGCTTTGATGACTGGCCAAAGCCTCTAAGGTCAGGACAGACAACATAATGATTTTTTGCCAAGAGTGGAGCAACGCGATGCCAAGTCGCATGAGTTCTAGGATGCCCATGGAGTAATAAGACGGGAGAGCCGCTCCCACCATGCCTGACTCTGAGGGTTGCCTCGGGAAGTTTTACTGTCTCAAGAGAAAAGTTATCGAACATTTCAATGTCCTTGGCGGTGTCCACTGTTCTTCGATTAACAATGACTCTGCCGGCTGACTATGTCTCATTGGGGCTTGAGTTTTTCTTGAGCCCTCGAAGGTTCATCAGGAAAAGACAAACCTGTAATACGATCAATGCATACGCGTCTGCGTAGAGTCCCCAGATCACCCACAACACGTTGCTCACACTGAAGCATATAAACCCGATCATCCGCCGGCCTGGCCGTTGCGATCCGATCAGCCATGCGGCGAGAACGGTAATAACCATCGCTGGCCATTGAACCCAATCCAGATAAGCCAAGTTATCCCCCTGTACAGTCAGCGAGGTGAGTCGCTATGTGAATGCCACGCTGGTCAATCGGGCTGCTGTTGGCTAGATGAGGCTTTCGATTTTCCGAGAATGTAACAAGGGTGGAGCTGACCATTTGGGTGGGTGGTGACGACCACAGGTATCAATGACCAGCCTTCGTGAAGCTTCAGATTTGCTTCGTTGGCTGACAGCGCTTCCATAACTTGGATTGTGTCGGAAATATGCATTTCTTCTTTCTCAAATCGTAAGGTTCAACCATTAGGCGTCGAGCATGAGTAAGGGTTCCGTTGTCGCTGCCTCGCTCAGCTGGATCATTCGTGATAGCGCCTGGTCTACATTGAGACCATCGCTTGAAGGGTGAACCAGTGAGCAAAATCATCAGCGCACATGACTTACAAATCGACCTTCAAGGTGCGAACGAAGCCGGGTTGTTCAAATGGCTGCTTGCCAGTTTCCTGATGTGTAAGCGAATCCAGGGGCCGATTGCCGCCAACGCCTATCAAGTGATCGTCGATAAACATCATCGGGATACGCCGCACAAATTGGCGAGCTGCACTCACCGCCAGCTGGTCATGATGCTAGGTGAGGCTCACTACGTGCGTTACGACGAGACCACCGCGTCGCGGTTGTTGGCATTGGCTAACAAGATGAATGCTGAATATCACGGCAAGGTCAGCAACATCGTCGCGGCAAGCGCAGATCGTAAGGCCTTCGAAAAACGGCTATCTGAATTTGAAGGGATAGGGCCGAAAACCATCGAGATCTTTATGAGGGAAGCGGCTGCGGAGCTCTTCGGAACTTCCCCCTAACTCTCACCAATGCTGCCTCCCAATTGCGTGCTGCAAGGAGAAATCATGACAACCCACAGGCTAATAGCGAAGAGCTCGCAGTTAAATGTTTCGATCTGCGGTCAAGGCTCTCCGCTGCTTTTACTCAATGGTTTAGGTGGCTTGATTCCTACCTTCGATCCGTTGCGCGATGAACTGGAAGACTTCACGACGATCACGCTGGACGTGCCAGGGGTCGGCAAGTCGCAAATGCCCCGTTGGCCCATTCGCCTGCCACGCCATGCCGACGTGATTGCAGAGATGCTCCAGCAATTGGGAGTCGACCAGGTCGATGTGTTCGGGGTGAGTTGGGGAGGTGCATTGGCTCAAGAATTCGCTCTTCGTTACCCGAGCATGGTACGCAGGCTGATTCTCGCGGCGACCTCTCCCGGCCCAGTGCTATTGATGAAGCCTGCTGACGTTATGGATTTTTTCCGCAAGAATAAAAACGCCAAAATGCGCAAGCAAGATAGCTCACGCAATTCAATTCACACGCTGCTGCGGTTCGGTGTGATGAAAGGCATGCTCTCTGTTAATCCGCGAACGTACTATTTCCAGCTCGCAGCCTTGATTGGATGGACAAGCCTGCTCCGGTTGTCCCGGCTGCCTCAACGCACGCTGGTTCTTACCGGCGACCGCGATCCTTTAATACAGGCGTACAACGCCTATATCCTGCGCCGCACAATTCGACGTTCAGAACTCCGCATTCTGAAGGGCGAGGGGCACTTCTTTGTGGTGACCAGCGCTAAACGAACTGCCGTCTTGATCCGCGAATTTCTTAGCCGGCAATATGACGATGAAGAGATGGCACCGAGGATCGCAGACCGAAACGTTAAGGCGAGCATGGAGCGCACCTAGATTAGTTAATCCGCTCGTTGACGTCTTTGTGAAGGGGAGTCAGACACAGTCGTAGGCAGCATCAATTTCATCGCAAATTCTTCCAAACTCTCCGGATCGACAATGGTCAACCTTGTAGCTGTTGTTGATTAATCATGTCTAGGTGACCCATGGATAACTATCACATCACAAAAAAAGAAAATGCTTGGGAGCTTGTCAAAGAGGGTGCGCAACGAGCTTCCAAAACAGCCTCTACGAAAGCGGAAATCACTGAGATAGCCAGCGAATTTCTGCAGGGTAAAACAGCCTCTCTGAAAATCCACAAAGAGGATGGGACGATTCAAGAGGAACGTACCTTTCCTCGTGCCGCCGACCCTAGGAAAACAAAAGGCTGAGTCGAATCCAAAAGAAGGGGCGGCCGCGAAGAAGACTTTCGATCCTTATCAAGGAAGTCAGGTTTAGCAGGAGTTCGCTTTCCATCCACGCCTGCGCATGTCTAACCACAGGAACTCTTCAATGGTAATTGCATGTCTAGGATGGGGATCCCTCATTTGGAAACCTGGAGCATTACCGCTCGCAAGCAAATGGTTTTTGGATGGGCCCGTTTTGCCCATCGAATTTGCGCGAGTCGGTGATGGGGGCGAGCTCGCAACCACGATCTGCGCGAATGCACATCCATGCACCGTTCTCTGGGCAATGTTGAATGTAAAAAACCTTGAGGAGGCATGCGAGGCCTTGCGTGTCCGAGAGCAAATTCCAGAGGACAGGGAGGATGGAATTGGTGTTTTTACCACCAGTAGCTCCCCAGTGGGAGTAATCGCCGAATGGGCACTCTTTCACCAATTGGACGCAGTCATTTGGACTGCACTGCCGCCTAGATTCGAAGACATTGAAGGTTCGATCCCAACCGTTGATGACGCTGTTTCATATCTAGCTGGTTTGAGTAAAGATGCGCAGGAGCACGCACGGGACTACGTTAGGCAGGTGCCGACTCAGATCGATACGTCCTATCGAAGGGAGATCTACTCAAGGCTTGGGTGGGATCAATGAGTGCACAGAGCCAAGCTCAAATTGGCGCCATCTTTGATCAGCTGTTGTCGCTGCGAGAGAGCGTTAACAGTCTCCAGCAGATGGAGAATGAAAGAGTAGGTACCCTTCGTGGCCACCAGACCGTGGATGTGGACGGCTCTTTTCTATTGGTTTTTCAAAAGCTTCAAAACAACATCGCCGATATGGAGGAGGCTTTGGCCACCATTGCGGAAGCCACAGGCGATGCACCAAAGTTCTAGCGGATCGTCATTGAGGAAAAATTACACGCCATAACGCTTGTTCCCGCCAGAAGTAATGCAGTACCGACCGCCTCTTGGCCCGATGCAAATGTTTCCAGATGGAGGGCACGAAGTACCGTATTTTGGCATCTGCCTCCGGGTTGGTTGTACTGGCGAACGCCAGGGTTTCGGTTTAGAGGCGATGTAGCAGTTCGATCCGCTACAAAGGCTGTTCGAAGAAAGCCATTTCGCAGGTTGGCCATCGATGCTGATACGCACCCAATCATCCCGTTTTTCGAAGACCTGAACTTTAGCCCCTCGGCTCAGCTTGGAAATGACTTTTCCGCCGGGCTGATCCCGGATATTGAGCTGGTTCGCGTTTACGTATTGATCAACTGAGGGGGCAGGTGTTGGTGACGGATCCGAGGTAGATGAGACCAGAGTATTCGGAGTGGGAGGGGGGCTCGGTTGTACCTGAGCGGGAGGCGAGTCTTTTTTGCCTATCGCCCAAAGGACAGCGAAAACAATCGGGAGTGGGACAAACCATGACTGAGATTTCTTGCGCATTTCCATTGCCTCCCAGCAGCCACTAAACAGCCTGTCCTCCCTGACCAACCTGGCTTCATAAACCTATTTGGAGCTTAGCTAAATCTCCATTATCAGCCGCCTACCTAACCCTCAAATCTTCGGGTTTCCCAGATTAAACGTCGCGAGCATTCGCTATCTTTATTCACGGATGGGAACCACCCGGCTAAGCACCTACGACCAGGAAGTCTTTGCTTGATCCCCAATTGCAGTGGCCGGTACCAGTCGGGCAGTAGCAGTACGTCTCCTGAACTGACCTCCAATACATGGCCATCGGGGCAGCCGAGCATCAACCGGGTCTTGCCGCAGGCGATGCCAAGCACTTCATGAGCTTCGGCATGGTAGTGGTGATAACTGTAAATCCCGTAGCGCCACTGTGGCGGCCATAATGGAAGACGCGCAAAGGGCGTCCAGTACCGCCTCAACCAAGGCAATGAAATCATTGCGCGGGCGGGTGAGTTTCTTCAGGGCGAAACTGCGTCGCTGAAGATTCACAAAGAGGACGGGACTATTCAGGAAGAATGAGCTTTTCCTCGTAGCGCAGACCCACGAAAGTCCAAAAGCTAGCAAGTGGTTTTGATGAATCAGTGACGATGCTCACCCCCAGTCGGATCTTCGATTTGAAAGACCTTTCCATTGCGCCAGGCATCAGCACCTGGATCAATATGTGGGGCAGGGATGTCGGCCCGGTCTTTCTTTTTCCGTGTGCTATCGACATCAAATCTTTTGTCCCGTTCGATCACCAGTTGCGGGTCGATCTGACCATCTGCTGTGAATCCCATCATCAGTTGCGGAACGCCTAGCGGTAGCTCTTTGTTGAGGTCGGTGTGCCACGTATGCCAAGTCTTGCCATAGGTATTGATCAGCTTTTCCATCAGCGCATGTTCTGCAATGTCTGGAATACCGGGAGCAATCAATTGGCCCGACTTCACTTCATGAGCATGGCTGTGCCAGAGCGCCTTTTCAGTGATGGGCAATTTGGCGAACAGCTGCTCATTGATGATGTACTCCACCCCCATAAGCTTCGCGTCCTTGCGATTGCCATCGTAGATCACGCACTGGATCACTTGTTCATTGAGGGTGGAGCAATTGTGGTGAGCCTCCATTTGAACGTCGGGACGGCCATTGTAAAAATGGAATCCATCGAGGTAGGCATTGAGAGCATCGATGGGCGGACGTGATTGGAGCAGAGCGGCGCCGGCATCCAATGTGCGGGTAGTGGCTGTCTTTTCCTCACCCGGTGCAACGACATTGGAGGGGGTATTGTTAAAGGCGCATGCAGTCAGCAAGCCGAGGAATGCCAGAATCAAAGATGGTCTGAATCCGGTGAAAAACATCCGCTGGGTATTACCTCCTATCATTGCTGATCCTCCGTCCCGTTAGCTTCCAGGCATCGATGACGAACGACAATCGTCTTGGTTACCAATGCCCATATACCTAGATAGAAAGCGCTTGGAAGCTAGCGTTCAAATCAATAAGGACGGCTGCCTCTTCATGGCATGCGGGATTCATTTAGGAACGGCAACGTCGCTGGTAGCATCAACACTGAACTCGCCAGCGTCACCCATAACGCTGTACTGGTTTCGCAGTTTTCTCAGCTCCCTGTTGCTCATATAGGCGGTGATAGTTGTAAGCACAGAACTGCCCAGTAAAAATCAGCGCCACGGCCACTAGACCAAGCTGCACGTTTGGGAACTTCAATACGCTTGGCACGTGCTTTAACGCAGATGACGGCTCGGGACGGATCGCTGGAAGAAGCCTGACCAGTGCCCACCGCTTGCAGATAATCAATACACCGCGCTCGATACACAGTTGATCAGTTTATGAAATGCGTCAAACTTGGATACATGACACGAGATATTGGGGCTCGCGGCCAGCAATACTCGATGGCAAACCTTAACTCTTGGCATTTCGATCAAAAACCATTTTATGAGTCGAGCCAAACAGGTTGTAGATTCGGTTAATCCGTCGCAATGCGGCTGTAATACGTTGGCCATGAATGTTATTCAAACTAGAAATCAACCCAATGCTCATAATGAGCGAGTTACCCGAGAAACTCAAGCATGGCAAAGTCAACAGAACTACCAAGATCAAATTAAAACTACTTACTGTGATAAAATCGGTACGCGAACTATATGTAACTCCTATTAAAATCGAATGGCGAGCTATGCGAGCCACTGAATGTCTCGCATAGTTCACAAGTTAAGTAATGGGATCAATTCTAGCACCTGTATTTGCTGAGCGATAAAATTTGAAAAGCATACGATTTTCAGTACCAAGCAATATACGACTTTACGAAATCGCACGTTTGGGCTCGAAGAAAAGTGTCAACCCTCCTGGCGTGACAGCATACCTAGCAGACTATCCTGATTAAACTCCTGGCAAGCACGTTCAGCTTCAGCACGCGTCTGATAAACAGTCTTCAAGCGCAGCTTTTCCTGATTGTCATAGAGGTTGAAGCCTAAAGGTGCGGTCTGACAATAAAAGCGAAATCCGTTACGCATCGATCCCGTTTCCGAGGGGGCTGCAGGTACCACAACAAATCTCGAAATCATTTTCGCGTCCTCTCCCAGATCCGCTCACTATCAGCGGCTATTGGCCACCACAGCAAGCACATTTCCGCAGTTTCCGATGAGAAGCACGCGCGGCCTATGGAGATTGGTCGCATCGTAAAAAGGCTTAACTGATTCGCTTCCTCAGCTCTACTTCCTAGAAAGGCATCTATTCCTAAAGCGCCTCCTGCTAAGCTGAACTCTTGCAAGGAGAAGTCGCGATGCCAAATTCAGACCTGCTCCCTTCCCCTACTGTTCAAGATGAATCAAAACCAACTCGCCCTTGAGGCCGCCATTATGGAACCCACCCTTTCGGTCGAGCAGCGTGGTTCCGATGTGGTTGGAGGCAACGTGCGCGGAGCGTTGCATACGATCCACAAAAAAGAAGAGTTCATCAATATGACTCTTGCGGTGCTCATGACGCCTGAGTGGAAGGTCTATGGTTAGGCTGCTAGCTGGGCCCCGCTTGGCCCGAAGCTGCGACCTTCTCCGTTATGTCAATCCACAGCACAGCTCAGCTGTTGGCTAGCGGCGGCTCGAATGCGGAACAACTTGCGCCCAACCTTTCATCTCACCGCTCGCGATGTCTGCCAGATGATGAGGGGCGTCGCGCTGGGTAACCACCCTCTAATGCGCAGCTCCATGCAATCATGGAGTGAGACTATCACTGCCTCATTCCCGTTAAGTTTGATGGTTGGCGACTCACGCTATTCAATGACTGTGAAACCTCGGACTATTGCGAATACTAAACATCGCCTGGCGGTCGAGTCGGGACACTTGAACTCTGGTAGCGCGACGGAGTGGATCCTTTCGACCTATTGTGTGGCTGAGAGCGTGAACAGATGGATCGTGTGTTCGCGGTACATTGAGCCTCCTTGGAAAATGGGAGGTTGGGATCTTATGTCAGACCTCTTTAACGCCGCTTCCAAGATTATAGCTACGCCGCCTTTTCATCAAAAGCGGGTGCCGCCAAGGCTTGGCAGACTTACTAAGATGCAACCATAAATCCCTAAAGACGAACCTTGGGATAGAGATAATTAATTCGCATTGAATATACTCAGACGTCCCCGAAATTGCAGAAGGAAAAATATTTTATTAATTCAAATTATAAATTGCAACAACAAGTTACAAACCGATACTTCTTTGATACCGTCATCAATGAGATAATTGTCTGTTGATTGTTCTGGAGGGTGTACTATGACCACATTTCAATTTATTGCAGGCATGATATTGTGTTTGGTTGCGCTCGGCGTCAGAGCCTACTTGCTTATTCAATATTTGGAAAAAAACAAGCGGGCCGTTCAAAAAAAACAGTGAATAACGACAGCATGAATTTCCGAAGCTTGCCGTTAACAGTTGTGATTGCCGTCACATACGTCCCCCTAATTGGTGTGCTGGTCTATGACTAATTACGATGATTATCGGTTCCAATCTCACCATATTCTGCTTGAGCTTGATGCAGCTACTACTGCGTTGATGATGCTAGTTTCGGGACGTCAGACAGAAGGCCCTCGGTGGTGCGGAGCAGTAGAGCGCCACAAGCTGGCGTATGAAACGTGGGCGGCATTTCTTCGTCCACCAGCTACTGACCCCATGCCTGTTCTCGATGGGAGAGCGACAGGTCAGTACGGGCCATTTACGGAATGACCCACTTCATCGTTACTAAAGCTCACGAGGCTGTCTGGTCTCTGACATTAGCTTTTGAGATCCGCACCTTCACAATAAAAGTGTTGCCTTGCTCCCGGTCAGAAATAACATCGATAGATCCTTTATGTGAGGCGACAATCTCTGAAGCAATGAAAAGTCCTAAACCCAACCCCTCTGTAGGCGGATGGTCGATAACCGAATGCTGCGAGAACCGGCCCATGGGATTGAAGATGAATGGCAAAACATCCTTTGGTATAGGCTCGCCGCCATTATTGACGCTAAAAATCGCGGAAACCTCTGTCGCCACCAGCTCCACCAATATTGGAGTTTGGATTTCCCCGTGATGCACGGCATTGCTGATGTGTTTGAAAAGACTTGTCCCATATGTGCCCCATCGAACCTGCCTACGATTGACGCTTTCGCTGTAACCACCACATTCGCTTCAGGATGAGATAGACGAATTTCATCGACGATGCGTTCACACAAAGGAAACAGGTCTAATTCTGCGGTTTGACGGGAATTCCTAGCCCCATCTGACAACGAGGCGCTCTCGGAATCAATCGCCAGTTATTCAAGGGCAGTTGAGGCCTCTCGCATAATGCAAAGCCGCTGTTGGGAGCATATAATTTGAACTCACAAGTTCTAAAGGTATTTACTGACACTGATATAGTCTAGGCAAGATGAAAGAAATACAGCGGCGAGCCGCTATAGAAACCTGGAACAAACTTATCGCGATGCCTGAGGACAGTATCGAAGCTCAGCAAAGGTATGACGAGCTCTTGACGTCAGCCGACTCTATGGAGCAGGAAGGGAGCAACTGATCAGCAGCCAAGAATGGCGCAGGCTCGCTCAGCAAGCGGGGCCATTGTTCGCTAGCACAGCAGAGTGCAGGCGTGAGACGAATAAAAGATAAGGCGTGCACTCACCCATCCAATGGTGGAATACACCACATGTGCAATCAATGGCTGGGCCAGAAGTAGGCCCCTTCGTAATTAGGAGGTTCTATTACAAAGTCATTGCGCGTTGAGTCAGCCAGAGCTCAAGCGCAGCCCCAGACATGGGGCGACTGTAAAAATATCCCTGTCCCAGATCGCATCCTTGCTCTTTCAAAAATATATGCTGCTCTTCGTTTTCGACGCCTTCAGCAACGATTTTAAAGCCCAACGCTTGGCCAAGGCTTATAATTGCCTTTGTAATAGCTACATCTTTTTCGTCATGAGGAAGATCGGATATGAAATTTCGATCAATCTTCAAGCTGTTTATGGGTAATAATTTCAAGTAGGCTAGCGACGAGTAGCCTGTCCCGAAGTCGTCAATTGCGGTAGATATCCCCATACCTTGCAGATTATGAAGTACGGCTTTGGAATGCTCAGGGCTTGCCAGCATCAAGCTTTCTGTTACTTCCACCTCAAGTGTGTTCGCGGAGATATTGTATTTTTGTAGCGTACTATTCATGAGTTCAACGTAGTCGCTTCGTTCAATTTGAAGAGCCGCAACATTAACCGCTATTACACCTGGCGATATCCCATTTTCACACCATCGCTTGATGTCTTGGCAAACTATATCGATTACTTGCTCGCCAATTTGAATGATCAACCCGGTACTTTCTGCTAACGGTATGAAATCTGCGGGCGGGATTAAGCCATTGATTGGGTCTCGCCATCGAACCAAGGCTTCCGCACCAACGAACTCATTCGTTTTAATGTCGATTTTGGGCTGGTACCAGACTTCAAACTCTTGGCCCAGCACTGCTCTTCGTAAAAATCTTTCACCGTCCATTCTTTCTTGCGCTCGCAAGGTCATCTCGGCTTGATAGAATCGGTAACCGTTACGACCATTTTCTTTCTTTCCGTTCATCGCTGTATCAGCTTGTCTAAGCAATTGCTCAGGGCTTGCAGATTCGTTCGATGCGATCGCGATCCCCAAGCTGGCGGTTATCAGGGTCGACGCTCCCTTTAAATCAAAGGGTTGCTCTAGTGAAGAAAGAAGTTTTTCAGCGACTAAATTTACTTCGTCTGTGGTTGCCAGATTGCCAAGTATGAATGCAAACTCATCACCACCCAGGCGTGATACTGTGTCACTCGGTCGAATGCAAGTTTGAAATCGGGCTGCAGCTATTTGCAGAAGCATATCGCCCTGTGCATGCCCCAAGCTGTCGTTGACTGTTTTGAAATCATCTAGATCTAATACGATGACGGCCAATATCAAATCGCCGCCCTGCGTTTGTTCGATTGCGCGCTGAAGTCGTTTCTGGAAAAGCGACCTGTTGGGTAATCCGGTAACTGGATCATAATGAGAGATTCGTTCAAGGTCTGATTTAGTTTTATTAATTACCGAAAAGTCAGAGAATACCGCGACATAGTTTGTGATTTTGCCACTGTCGTTATAAACGGTGTTGATGGTCATCCATTGTGGATACATCTCACCGTTTTTTCTCCTGCTCCAGAGCTCACCTTGCCAAAATCCACGCTCTTTCAAGTATCGAATAATTTCTCGATAGAAGGAGTTATCTTGATTCTCGGAAACCAGTATGTTTGGTCTTAAGCCGATAGATTCTTTAGCGCTAAATCCGGAAATAGTAGTATAGGCATTGTTTACGGATAAAATATGGCCGCGCTCATTGGTGATAATCACGCCGTCAGCTGTATGGTCTATAACTACGCCCGCGAGTCGAAGCTGCTCTGTATTTTTTTTGATTTTAGTGATGTCAGTCGATATGCCTAATACACCTGTCGCGAATCCACCTCCGTCTTTCAAAACGCATTTCGTAGTTAAGTATGTATGGATGGCGCCATTATGGGTAATGTTTTCTTCAAATCTAAGAATAGCCCCGGCTGAAAGGACTTCATTGTCATTCCCTTGAAATATCCTTGCTTGGGTTTCGGGCATGTGGCTAGCTCGCGGCTTTCCTTCGAGTTCTGCAAATGTGAAACCTGTTGCTTTTTCGAACATACGATTGCAAAGTGCTAAATTTCCTTTCGTATCGTACACATATATCAAGGAAGGTGCGTTATTGACGATGTTCAGGAGCAAAGATTTCTGGGTGAATAAAGCTTCCTCAGCTGTCTTACGAACGGTAACGTCGCGTACAACGGCGTAAACCATTGGTTGGCCGGACAGAATCACTGAGCACAACGTCACTTCAGACGGAAACGTTGAGCCGTCAGCTCGGGTATGTAGCCACTCAAAGCGATGAGCACCCTTTGCGAGAGCAATGTCTAGCATCTCTTTAGACTTTACCGAAGACAATTGTCCGTCAGATTGATATTTTGGAGATATGTCCGCTGGGTTGACTCGATATGACTTTTGGTGATTTCGTAAACCAAATGTTTCGATTGCTGCGGCGTTTGCGTCAACACAAATACTTTCTAGACTCACTATCCAGATGGGATCTGGTGAGCGTTCAAACAAAGCTCGAAAACGAGATTCACTTTGCTGCAATGACAATTGTATAATTTTTCGGCTAGTTGTCTCTTCGGTCAAATCTTGCTGTCGCTTTTCTATTAATTGATGGCTAATAATAAGTTTGGCCGAAAAGTAAGTAAAGAATCCCGTGCAGAAGAGCGCGAAAAGAAGCATAGGTGATTCATAAAAAGAATTGGTAATCCAGCCTTCCTTTGGCAGAGCAGCGAGCTGCCAAGTACCACCCGGAACTTCAACTGTAGTGATTACCGCATCTTCCTTGAATAGCGTTGGATCACCGAATATAATACCTCCTGCCGAGCCCAGCCCATCCTGGCCACGCAGCGCGACCTGTAAATCGTTTATGCTAGATATGCCCCCTACGAGCAGTAATTTCTGATAATCCGCCACCACCGAGACACTGCCCCAATATTGATCTTTTCCTGTGGCATCGGTGACGAACACTGGCCGACGGTTAACAAATGCCTTGCCCCCTTGAATTAATTGAACCGGCCCAGCCAATAGTGAAGTTCTATTTTCTCTAGATCGCAGTAATGCGCCATATTGATCGGCCAAGTTCCGATAATCTACGCCGATGAGCTTTTCGTTTGCCTGGATTGGAAAGACGTTATCTACGATGTCATTTGGTGCGAGGACAACGTGTTTTATTTGAGGCTGTAAGGATATTGCTTCTCTTGCTATCCCCTGAAAATGCGCAGCGGTAATGTCGCCATCCAACCTAACGAGCTGAGCAATACCCTCGGTAACGTCAAAAGTAGACCTTATCGCACTTTCCAGGCGCGTCTGTATATTACCTAGTGTCGAGCTCACTTGGGTTTTGGCTAGATACAAATTCTCCTGCTGCTCCAATGAGCCTAGCGCCAGCGATAGCACGATACCAGACAGAAAAATGCTAGCGGGGAGAGCAAAGATCGTCCACGAATACGAGATCGTTTTTGTGCGGGCCTGTTCGTTCGTATGTGCTGCAGTCGATTTGTCCAAAGCGGCAGCCCTTTAGTTTATTCGAAGGGATGGGCGGATCATGAGGAGGCACCGACCCAATGAATGCGTCTCATTGTGGATGACGAAGATGAGTAAGCGCAGTTGGAAAAATGGTCTCGCAAGAAAGACATGCGTCCGCTCCTCTTGTGACTACAACATTATGAGACGTAGTACGCTATTGAACTTTGGTAGATTTTCGCCTGCGTCGCTGCTTATACCTATTGACAGTCGACAGGCCACCCTCTGCCAGGTTCAGTCAAATTGATCACCTGAAGCATTATTTTCAAAAAACAGTTGTTAACTGTTGATCGCTTGCGGTTGTAGAAGAGCGTAGATTCGAGAATTTAAGTGATCGGCAAAAATTCGGTGCCACCAAGCCCCTCACAGCGTCTACAAAGCCGACTATGCTCGTCGACCGTAGCGACGCTTTCATTTTATTGCCTTGTCAGTCAGTAGGAGCGAACGAATCCGACTGTTCAAGGATCCAACCTTGCTAACTCAGACGTACGGTGCGCCGGGCGATAGATCTATGCTAAAAAACCTCTGGTATGTCATTTTACCTTCATCTCAGTTGACCAACGATCTGACAGCCATTCGGATCGTTGGACAATCGTTCGTGGCATTCCGCGATGAACATGGTAAGGCGTGTCTGCTTTCCGACGTGTGCGTGCATCGAGGTGGATCGCTCTCCGCTGGCAAAAAGGTTGGAGGGAGCGTTCAGTGTCCTTATCATGGATGGCGTTTTGGTGCTGATGGCAGATGCACCTACATACCCGCTCAGCCAAATCTGAAAATCCCTATCAAGGCTCGAATCGACGCTTATCCAACGATAGAGCGTTATGGTTGGATCTGGGCTTTCCTTGGTGATCTGCCAGAAGATGAGCGACCACCGCTCCCGATTTTAGACTGGCTCAGCGATGACGCCGTGAGAACTGTATCCGGTCATTTTGATTGGGAATCCAGTTGGGATCGCGTTATTGAGAACGGTCTTGACTTCGCCCACGCTCCTTTTGTCCACGGTTCGACCTTTGGGGATGTCAACCACCCTGAGATAGAACCCTTTGATGTCGATAGCAAAGAATGGAGCGGTTCGGCTCGAATGATCATGCGAAGACTGAGCAAGTTTGATTAGGGACGGTGACCCCATCGGTGGCAACCTGCGTAGTTACGCAAGGTGGGATCGCCAGCCGTTTACAAATGCAGTGCTTTGGATGCAGGCTCACAGCGCAGCGAGTAAAACTTCGAGCCTCTGACGTCCCCAAGTACTAAGCAGCTCGACTGGGTCGGTGCCATAGCGTGGCGAGGTTTCTAACCCTGCGCAGCCATCTGGCTAGCTGCGGTATTCGCAGTAGTCCAAGGGTCACAGTCGTTGAAGAGTGTGAGTGCCAGCCATCTATCTCAACGGGCACGAGTCCGTGGCGGATATCGCTCCATAATAGGACGGAGGTCTGATTCATGACCCCTGTGCCTAGTGACACGACCTTCCGTATTGAGCAGCCAGTCGAGCAAAACAGCGTCGATTCAGAACCCTACTAAGAAATTGATCTCTCATAAAAAAGGCACCAGCAGAGGAGGTGCCTTTAGCCGGAATAAAGGAGGCAGGGCCCTCTCCGGCCTCACTTAGTGTGAGATGGATTTCGCTCGTTCGTCATATTGAGCGTTGAATAAAGATGGGTTTAAATGCCCGGAAATTTCTCTGAGAGCAGCATTGGCTGCTGATTTGCTGTGAAAATCACCAATTGCACCGTCCACAACCAGCCCCTTAGCGCGCTCTAGAATTTCGTTCTTATCGTGCCTCGCGGCCTTAAGAAGCGCTGCAATTACAACTTCCAACGCAATTTCACGATCAGTCGTCATTTTCGCTTCCTCATCCGGCCCGTATGCCGGTGACCAATCAATACCCCATCCTACCCAAAATTGCCACCTTGCGGCATTTGGTGAAAGAGGGAGTCGCATGAGCATTTTTAACCACTGCTGTCAATCTGCGGTGGGCTCATAAGAAGGGTAGGGAACCTAATTCCCACTGCCTGCGGTGTAAGGCGGTGTGAATGAAATAGAAAATAGGATGCAGATCTTAGCTAATGTTATGCATCGGCCTCGGTTTCGCGAGACCGATACTCAAAAAACAGCGGCTATTTGTAGTTCCCTGCCTTTCGATATCCTACGGCCTGAGCCTCGGATTCAGACGTGAAGGGCAGAACCAGCTCGATTGGCTAGGAAAACGTGGTAGCACTGGCTCGCTAAAAACCACCTTCACGAGTTAATTGGCCTCAATTACTCCATCAGACATTGGTGATTGAGCCATCTCATCTTGGCTCGCGAACTCATTTTTGAAGGTCAGGGGCGGCGGGCCGAAGGCTGCTTTCACCTGCAGGCGAACGTGTGTCGTGAAAATATAGTTCAGGAGCCCCCCTTGAATTCAAAAAATCGCGACGGAGTTCTTATATTTGAAATCAAAAAACAGCAGAGATCTACCTGGCCATTTTTCCCGGAGGTATGACTTGTTAGGGGAATCGGATCGATTGCTTCTACCTCTTTGCCTCTTTTTTGTCTCTGCTTAAAAATTTTGAAAGGACGACTATCTCAGGAAGGGTGTCAGCCCTAGCTGTCTGTAAGTCATGTAGAACTCGCTTCTTCGCGACGAAGGCGCGGCTAGATTTTGCGTTTTCTTTCAAAGGTCTTCGAAGGCCCTCGAAAATTTGGGAAACCTATGAGTAGGAGGCGAATACGAGGACGATTTCAGGCAGCCTGGCTAGGCTCAAAAAACTCGTGAAATCGAGCATTCGAAGCGCTTAGACGCCAAATCCCTCAGTGTTCTTCATCGGAAACTGGCGACGATTACTTGCTGTACTGGCCTATAGCCGCTAATAGGTATGGGGTGATTCACGAGGGCATGAAGATGAATGCGAGATTTGTTGTAATTCCTGCGATCCCTATCGAAACGGGATCTGTGCGCAACGGAACACGCTTCTACTGCGAAACGGCGCCTATAGGTTTCAACATCTACGATAATGACGAGAAGTCGCGTTCCAAGGCTGCATATCAGACGCGGTCAGAAGCTGATGGCGAATGCCAACGTCTCAACCTAGAGCTGGTAAACAGCGTCCTTGCTCAACAACAATCCAAGCCAGTTCAACGAAATTGATACAAGCTTGCGAATGGAGTCCAAAGAACTCGACCTGGGGGCCCTTAGCCTGCCGCAGATGGGTTCTGGCTACTGGTGCGTACGTCCAGCTGAGAGCCCAAATTCAGTGACCCTAGGAAAGCTGACAAAGTCGGAACGATGATGATTAACGCTCTGCGCAGTGGGAAATCAGGATGATGTTGACTAAGCGCCGCAGCTCTATGGTTGGTTTTATTTTTTTTGCTGTTGGCCTGGTTACTTTTTCTGCTTGGCTGCTGTTGAAGTCCGAGACTCAACGCAGAGAACAGCGATTCTCCGAATACGTGCAAAATATTTCCGGCATCGTGCGAAATCAGCTTGATACCAATGAAGCTGTTCTTGCGGGTTTTTCAGCATTCCTCCAGGCCGTGGATCAAAGCGACACGGATGCTGCGGCCCGTTATGCGGCAGCCGTCCTATCAGCATACCCACATATCTACATGCTTGAGGCCGCGCGGGCTGTTCCCCTAGCTGAGCAAGCCGCCTTTGAAGAACTGTTGCGGCGAACATGGCGGCATGACTTCGAGCTGAAAGATTTCCCGAGCCTCACTCAGCAGCCTAGCCAACCTCAGGCATTTCTCAATGAGACGTGGCCGGTGTTGTTTATGTACCCGCTACTCCCTGAATCCAGCTCAATCTACGGAGTAAGGCTGGAAACCGTGGCCTACCTGTCCTACGCATTGGCACGAACCCACAGCAGCCAGAAACCTGTGGTTTCACCGGTATTCTCCATGTACGAGGGAGGCAATGCTTACATACTGATGCAGTCAGTCAGTCGGCCAAAGCAGGTAAGACAGGACACCCGTCCCAATTTCTTCGGCAGTACGATGGTGACTTTGCTGTTGGTCAAGACGAACTCGCTGCTCGATGCCGTGAACAACGCGAACGTAGACTTCTTGGTTCACATAAGAGCTATCCTGAAAACTGCAGCCGGGTCTGAAAGTGATGTGTTTTCCACGCAGACTCAGCAAGCAAGTTTACTGGATCGCCTGCTATTGCCGCGCCTGGCCAGCCGAGTTGAGATCAGAACCACTTCACAACCGATGACACTGCTGTTTGAGCGTCAGTTGCGTGTAGAGGATTTTTTAACGGCGGAGACATTGATTATCCTCGCGGTTCTGGGAGGTGCACTCGTAATGATGCCGCTTGTTTTAATTCGGCATTTCCAGGCGATTGAAAGGGCTGAGGTCGAGCATGAGCGCTCGGCCTATCTCGCAACCCATGACGTGCTTACTCAATTGCCGAATCGCTACCTTTTCGCCGAACGCTTTCATCAGGTTTATGCCGACTGGCAAGTGAAGGGTGTTCCGTTTGCAGTGCTATTAATCGACTTGGATTACTTCAAGGAAATTAACGATAAGCACGGCCATGAGGTCGGCGACGAGATTCTTCGAGTGGTTGCAGACCGCATGCTTGCGGCTACCCGTTCGTGTGACACCGTCGCACGCTATGGCGGCGATGAATTCGTGGCCTTGATCACAGATCTCAGGAGTCCAGAAGGTGCAGAAATGAAGGCCACGAGGATGCTAGAAACTATCGCGCAGCCGGTCGTCACGACCATAGGCGAGGTACCACTCTCGTGCAGCATCGGAGTTTCGATCTGTCCTCTCCATGGGCAGAGCTTGGATACGTTGCTAAAAGAAGCAGATCAGGCCATGTATGGCGTTAAGCAACTGGGGCGGATGGGGATTGCAATGACTAAGAAGCGTGCGATCTGAGTTCGCTCTCATGAAATATCTTCGCGTTCTTACCCTGGTGCGAACATGCTTGCGATGATACGGGCATCCAAGAGAGCGTGATGTGGAAGCGGTACCCCATCGTTTATAACCCTCAGAGTGGTAGCATCAACAGGGTGATTTCGGACATTTCTGGGCCATTTCCCATCGTCATACGCCAGTTCACAGAAAAGCTCCCAGTCGTACTGTGGGGCGTCTGTGACAATCTCCAGGGCTTCGTCGAACGACGTGAGAAACTCGAACAGCGCTGACCTTGCGCCAATGATGGGTAGTGCATAGCTTCCGCCCCAGAGCTGCGGAAGGACGATTTTGATTACGAAGTCGCTGCAGTCTGCTTCTCGCCATGTGTCGATCAATTCCGCGTAGAATTCGCGTCCATTCTCGGCCACCAACGCCAGCGAGATAAGCTTAGCTGCCGCCGAGAGCTGGGTAAATTCGCAATCAAGAAAGAGCCGCATGCCGTTAGAACTCCGTAATGACTAGGGGTCGCCTGGATATGTCCCAGGAAGCTCTGCTGTGGGATATGGCCGTTGAGCATTTTGGCTCAGAAGTGTTGCTCCAAATGGTAGTAGAGATGTGGGGTAGCGCAGCACCTCCGTTTAGACCCGTCGTGGAACACTTGTCCACCGACAGGATGAGCCAGGAAGCTCTGAATATCCTGAAAATTGCTCAGGAGCGAGTGGGCGCTTTCGTACCGGATCGAAGGCCCATTCATGACACGGTAACGCTGTACGCACGTCATGCAAGTGATTTAGCTGGCGGTCTTATCACACGACTGCCGAAGGGAAGGCTGTCGCCAGCTATGAGGGGCTCTCGGATCGAAATCGAACTGGGGATGTGAACCCTAGCAGTCACCGATGACACCGATCAGCAACAATCCTAGTAAAATTATCGAGCTAAGTACCACTCCTTTGAGATGCCCTATGAACTCTGAGTTAACTGAAGAAGAAATGCGTCGTGCCCTGTTCGGTGCGGATGAGCCCGAAGTGCAGGTTTCTGCTCCTCCGGTGCAGGAGCCTGCGTCCGAGGTTGTTCCTATAAAGCCAGCAGCTCCCCAAGTGAAGAAGAAAGTGGCAAAAGCTTTTACTCCTAGGCTGAGGGTCACGCTCCGGGTTGGCAACGAATTTGAGGGGAAGATGCACGAGTTGATTCACGAGGCGGACACCTTGAGCTCGTTGCTTGCTGAACAGGAGGCTGTTAGGGCTGCCAAGAAGAAGTACAAGTACGTTGAAGTGGTATCGGTTAAATCGATGTAAAAAACGCAGCTGGGCCGATGAGTTGAAAGGTCGTGAGCCTAGAAAGCTCTCTTATCTCTAACGAGCAAACCCCTCTAGGCTATGTACTCTATCTGCGTGAACTCGGTGGCGCTGTCAACGAACAGCCCGTCACTCGTGGGTAAGTCTGGCAAACCAGCATAATCTTGTTTTTCGGCTCAAAGCCATGATCAATCATGCAGCGCTGCACTTCTGCAGTGCGCCCGATGCTGGCGACGTCCAGATTCGACCCGAGTGGTTTCGCATAGCCGCACGCATACATCACTGGCAGGGCTTCACTATCATTGGCTACCTTGAATTCGAAATGGCGTGATGCTCCCGCTTTACGCCATGAGACCTGCATACGTTCATCCCGACCAGAATTAGGCTTGATTGGGTGAAATGCTTCATCTTCTACAAACGGCAACGCTTCGAGCTGCGACAAACTGAGCGGATGGCCCTGCCTTTCTTCGACGCAGGCTGGCATATTCTTCATTAGTTCACAGTATTCAAAGCCGTCTTTACGGGTAAAACCGAGGCGCTGCATACACTGAAAGTGAATTATCTCTTCGTTTATTGGAAAATGGTTTTGTGGCCCTGCCACAGGGTCGCCACATTCTGCCATTGCGGCTCTTACACCATCTACAGAGGTTGAAGTACGTTGCCATCGGGTGAATTCCGGTGATGGGGGGCAGCCGGTGAGTAAAAGTACCGATGAGATCAGGACTGGGATGGTAATGATCTGAGATTTGCTGAACATATTTTGTCCTTAATTTATGTCAGGCTACGCCAATGGTGTCCAAATCTTTCGGGCATCGCCCACTCTTAACTCTCTAAGGTGCGATACCTCTTCATACGGTACATTTCACTATCCGAGTGGGTGAGCAGTGTATCGGCATCCTTTCCGTGCTCGGGATAATATGCAACGCCGATACTGCACAATGGCATCTTGAGTGTGCCGAATTCAGGAGCCAGTGGCTCAGACATGACTTTGTGAATCTCATCTAGCTTTTTGGAAACCGCTTCCCTCGACTGTACTTCTGTCAGCAGCACCGTGAATTCATCGCCGCCAATCCGAGCCACGGTGTCTGTCTCACGCACACAGCTTTTGAGACGTTGGGCAATAATGCACAGAACACGATCTCCCGCTGCGTGACCATGGACGTCATTGATACTCTTGAAATCATTTACATCCAAAAAAAGCAAAGCTAGCTCATTACCGTGGCGCTGTGCAGTCTGCAGTGCAGATATAAGTCGATCACTAAAGAGCGAACGATTGGTTAATTTTGTCAGCGGATCATGATGAGCAAGGAAGCGCAATTCCTCCTCTGCTTTAGCTAAAGCTGTAACGTTTCTTGCGACCCCAATCCTAGCACCAACTTCCTCCGACCAGAATGCAGCCCACAGGATGTAAACGACTGCTCCATCCTTGCGGATGTAACGGTTCCGGAAATCGAAATGAGGTTGACCATTCATAACCCGGGTAATCGAACCTCGCGTCGCATCCAAATCTTCAGGATGCATATAGCTGGTGATATTGGTGCCAATCAGTTCATCAGGGCGGTAGCCCAACAGGGCCTTACAGGCATCACTCACAAAAACAATGTGGTCACTTTCATCAACCACAAAAACGGTATCCAGCATTAGGTGGATCAGTTTGGGGTAGAGCGCTAGTAGATCGATGGCCATAAGTCATGTGCTATCTGAGTCGTAGAACGCGATCATATCCCGATTTATAGGGTGGATTGCGAGGAATCTTGTAGGCGAAAGGTAGCCCAGAGTATGAGCGCAGTGCGCGCGTTCTCACCCACTCTCCATGGCCGAACCCTCGCTTGCCGTTTTGCATGGAGACTCAGAGGGCAGCGAGCAATCGTTCGAGTTGTTCGCGCTCCCAGGCACTCAGCAGCTCAACTGGATCGGTGCCATAGCGTTGCCAGGTTTCGAAAGACTGACATGGCCGTCTGGCGACCAGCAGTACTCGCAGTAGTCCAAGGTGTCACAGTCATTGAAGAGTGTGAGCTGCCAAGCGAGATGATCAACTCCTCTATTCCAAATTTTGGGCCGCTGTAAACAGCAGTAGAGATCACGGCTGCTGCCAGAAAAAGGGGAACGGTTTTCTTGATCAAAAGGATCTTCCTTGAGGCTTCGCAGTCCAAAAAAGCGTGGAAGTTGGTAGCTCCACCCCAGTATTGGTGCAACAGATCAGCCCGGCGTGATTGTCTGCGATTCAGCTGAGTAAATTCGGTTTATGACTCGGTCTTATGCCCCAGATTTCCGAGCCGCTTGCGAGTACGCAATACATATTGGTTTGCAGCGAGAAATCTTTAGGGGGGGCGGTTTGGGGAACGTGTAGGGTCACGGCTCTCACTCCAGGGAATCATAACCACGCTAGCCGGCTTGGTTCTTCCAGCGGTACTGGAAGCAGTGATGAGTTGCGCTCCCTGGCGGATGGGTTTATGCGTCGCGCGTTAGACGGGCCAGATCCATGGGCCGCCCTAGAGCATTTCGCAAACAACATCCGTGCTGGGTTGACGACGGAAGAGTCGATCTTGGAGGTTGTGAGCCAACACGGCGATGTGTTCGTTTAAGCCTCCCTCATTCTCACTACCGTTCGTTCTACAGGGATGTACCCGTGCGTCTCTTCGCAAACTCTTTGCTCTGTTGCAATGCTCGCCACCTGTGCCGACTCTCACAATTGGACGCCGTAACAAAACGGCTCAGCGCGCATTGCGGCCAGCGATCGCATCCTCATCTCAACGCCACTGGATGGTGAGTACGGCTATCATGTAAGTGCTCAATCGCATAGGTATCCCTCATGGCTACTTCCACTGTGAACGCTAAAGGCCAAATCACCATCCCTGTCCAGGTACCGGCTACTCTTGGCCTACGACCAAGAGATGAAATCGAGGCAGCAATGTATTCCGTTGAGCGACTGAAGGGCATGATTCGCAAGCCGAAGGTCAATGTGAGCGTTGATGACATGAACGCAGTCTTTGCGCTGAAGGAGTAAATGCTCAACTGGGATTCCCAGAACACCCTGAGCTTCAGCCGTAGATATGTTAATCCGACAAAAAACTTGTTGTAGTTCCCAAACGGGCTCGTTATGTTGGATGGGTGTCAATAAATGAGAATCCGTATGGACGATCAACTATCAACAGTACGACCTCCGGCCGAAGCCTATGAGGTTGATGCCGTCATCGAAGAGCTGAGGGCTGAATTTGACAGGCTTGAGCGCGAAGGTGTTCAGGATGATAGTCATGCAGTTCGACGGGCTAAGGCCGCGCTTGACGCTCTTGATCTTGCTGAGGGCTTGCACGATCACAGGATGATCAACTGCAGCCTCGACCGTGCGTTCTTGGCACTGGAGGCGATTGACCATGCCTTCAATGGCTTTGGCCTATCGTCCGTTTTATCCCGCCAGTACAAATATTGGATCGGCGTTTTAGCGTTTTGCCTTGCCGCCCTGGCTAAGCTCAAAGCCCTACTTGCTCGCTCTCTACGAGCAACTCTGCGCGTCCCACTCTTTATGGACGGCCCAGAACTAAGCGGATACAAGCACCGCCTTCGTTAATCCCCCTTTCGAAAAATTTTCATTTTTCCTTTTTTCGATTGGGATCGTTCCTATGACCTCAGAAAACCGTCGTGCCTGTACCGCTTGCTCCGAAAAGGGCGAGCTGAAATGCGTTTGTGTGCCTGTAAATCAAGCGTCCAACAACACATCGACAGTAAATAAACTCTCTCCAGAATCAACTCGTATCGTTACTAGCGAGCGCCTCTGGTTTGACCGGATACTTGATCTGCTGAAGATTGGTATAGGCTTGGCTAACCTGATCTTGGGGCTCAGCAAACACTAAGACTCCAGGCACTCCCTCGCAGCGACTCAGCGGCGCTCCCATGGGCCATGACTTTGATGGATCCAGGTAATCGGTACGAATTGGAAACGGCCTCGGTTTCGCGAGGCCGGCTTTCAACAAGAAGCAACTATTTGCAGTTACCTGCTTTTCGATATCCCGCCGCCTGTGCATCAGATTCTGACGCAAAGGAAACCTGATTGTTCTCGGACACCTGACCATAACTAGGGCACCCCACTGAGAGGTGATACACCTGGCTCTTCCGGTTACCGATGATTACACCTATCCCGCTCGCGCTCGCGAGGGTTGGCTGGGCTGCTACTCGCGCAGAATTAACAGGAATCACGCTAACGACCCCATCACCAACTGCCTTGTACCCTTGTGACCATCGACGCTCGCCAGTTACGAATGGATTGGAGTGCCCCATGATTGCTGCAATGCGGCGATCTCGCTCTTTCTCCCAAGACGAAACCGGATACTGCTTGTCCCAGGCCATCAGTAGCTGTTGCTGCTGACGAGACATGCTCAGCTTGTATCTGTCGAACATGTAAAACGTTGTCCTGGCGACCAGCCCTTTAACCTCGTCACGCGGTTCCGCAGCACGTTGATCGAAATCAACTCGCGTCTTGCACTGGCCATACTGCGGCGAGACCCCGGACGCCATTCCATAATTGAAATTGCTACGGTCGCCATTTACCTCACCTACAGATGGGTAGAGGTTGAAAAGGTCTGCTTCCATCGCGCGGAATACCGGATCATCGTCCACGCAATGCTCGCGACCACCGTTCTGCCAGCATTGACGTTGGTTGCCGAATGTCCAGGCTGGAACTATGTGCTCCCACTCAGTACGTTCTGATCGAGTCTCTTGCTTCCTCGCCTTAAGGCCACATGACTCAGCATCGATAAGGCCACCAGATTTCCCTACCCACGTCCATTTGCAGCCGCAATACAAATCGCCCATCGAACTGTTCGCCTGGTCGAGATAGATTTTTTGTTTTGCAACGACCTTAGCTTCAGAAAACGTAGATGGAGGGCTTGATAAAGCGTGATTAATTACAGAGAGGGCCAGCACTAGCACGGAGAGCAGTTTTTTCATTGGACAGCTTAAGTCATTGAGAGAAAACGCATTATACGCACGACCTTACGGTTGCCCATGGAGGACGGGGCTGATGAAGGTCACGGAGCCAGCGCCACGAGCAGGGAAGGGCTGCTGCAGCGACGGTGTAAATTTGTAAACAACACGGAACCCGGGCGCGATCCAAAAAAATAATTTCTCAGTGGCCTTGAATTCAAAAACAGAAAGCGGAGTTCTTATTTGATAACAAAACAGAAGCAGAGATCTTGGAATTCTTGCCCAATCCTGACACCCATAGATTTTCAGATCATCCGACTCGATCGATTTCTAATGCTTATGCCTAGGATCCGGCTGCTTGGTGCTTAAACGTTAAGACTTAAGTGAATGGATACTCTGCTCGTCGATGGAGAAGGGCAGCTCGCATGTTAGCGACGTGAGTCGCGGCTAGCTTTTCAAGCCACTCGAAAAGTCAAAATCAGACGGGTGTCTGAGAACCTCGTGGGTACCACTATCAGTGACGCCGCATGGCCGAGAGGGCCGACGACGTACATTAAGAAGCGAATGGCCAATAATGACAGTCAGAGCTAGGTTTCATTGGCGCTTGGATCTGGAGCAAGAAGGTAAGCTTTGGGAAGTAGCCAGATCATATCTTGGAGCTGCAGCACTTCAACAAGCAGTGGTAGAACTTCTTCTCAGCCATGGGCCGCTGAAGGCGCGCAGTAAAGTGGAGTACCTCAGCCGAGAATGGCTGGGCGACGAAAACGTTCATTTGTTAAAAAATGCCTTGGTCGAAGCCGGCTTGGCGCTTCCCCATCTCGACCAACCTCCAGAAAAAATTGCACTCTTATCCTGCTACAGCCAACGCATCGCACAGGGTCTTTTACTTCTAATGCCTTTGGGCAAGCTTTCTCGAGATCTACGCGGCTTTCGGCTTGAATACGACCTGTTATGACCGCGCGCCTTGATCATTTCCCCCTGTCAATCAACGATTCCCTTGCGCTTACTGAGCAATTGGACTTTTGCGCTGAGAATCCGATCGTTGATTGAATTAAGACAAAAAAATCGCGATAGTTGGCTAAATGCCACTAATCGTATGGACGGACGGATGCTATTGCCATAAATTCCAATCCTCTATGCCACGGAAGTCGAGATGGAACCTAATGACGCTGGCGGAGTAGCCGCCAAGCACGGCTTCATCTTCCAAGATTGTGTTGCCGCTTTTTACGTAACACAGATGTTGCGTGACAAGTCTATCCAGCGTGTCCGGTGTGAAGTTACGGACGACATCGATGTCGTCTGCGATGACTTCGTCGAATTCGTACAGGTGAAAACCACCTCTAAAACGCATTGGGCAAAATCCGATCTGGTCGTGCTCACTGCGAGTACCGGGAAAACAAAAAAAATCCCCTTTAGCTCCATTCTTCACAAATCCATGCAGAGTGAGCCTAGCCTTACCGTTCCGAGAAAATTTCGCATCGTCACGGAACACCCAGTCAATGTGACCCTTGAATATTTGCTGATCAATCGCAACGATCGGACGGGGAAACCGGGCCGCGAGGACTTGATAGACTACCTGAACTCGAAGACCTCAGACTATTGCGCTCCAAGTGGCGTTGACGTTGAGACGTGGGTTGATGCAGCTTGCTGGGAGGTCTTCCGTACCATGCGGGAGATTGAGTTGCTTGGGGTAAGGAACATACGCTTAGCTGCACAGGATCTCCACGGGGTTGGTCTCAGTACAGAGTCTTGTGCAGAGGATATTTGGCGAGGGATTCTGGACACGGTCACTCGCAAAGGTGCTTTGTCCCGCAGGATCAACTCTGTGGATAATAAGTCATACATTGGCGCGGATTTGAACACCTGGTTCAAAAAGCTGGTTGATGACGATCAGAAGCGCGCTGGTCGCAAGGTTTACGTCAAACGCGAATTGCCGCACATACTCGTTCCTTTTCGAAGTCAGCTCTCGTCACCGTGCGCCAAGAGAAACGGCCGTGTGCTCCATCAGCAGTACAGCCTGAGACGCTACCGCTATAAGCACATCGTCGACAATGTGTGCAAATGGCTGGATGAAGTGTTTCTTCGGCCCAAGGAGATGGCGGACATCCACAAACTGTCATTCGTTGAACAGCGACAGCGGTTGAAGACGAAAGTGTTCGAGTCATTGACGGACGTCAGTTCTTTTCTAGGTCGGGTGCTCCTCCATGCCACGATTCGCCAGATGCACGAAAGCCAACCCATCCCATGCCTGCTCTACATGGACGGGGACGGTGAAGAAAAGATCTTGGAGAATGTACACATCGTCCGCCGCGACCCAGAGGGCGATCAGCTCTGGGTTGGCTTCAGTGAACTGGTGACTGCAGCGAACATCACCACGCGATTGCCGGAGATCCGGGAGCAACTGTATGAGGAAATCTCCGATTGGTTCGACACCGCAAGGGGCAAGATCCTCGACATAAAGGATGATGACTACCTGCTGCGCCATGACATCGACGAGATACTAGACGGTAGCCATGCATTCGAGTCCCATCTGGAGCGGTTCCGATTCGTGCTGTTTGTCGGTTATGACTCGTCGCTGCTGACGGAACCGGAAACGTCCGGGCATGAGGACAATCTGGAGCATGAAACGAGAGCGCTGTTCGAAGCGTTTGCGGATGATCTGCAACATGACTCGCCATTCGCGGAGCTCGCCATTGATGTGTTCATTTACCCCGCCCCAAGTTTGGGAAGGTTGATCAGGATGGTTGAGGATAACGTGAGGGACGCCGTATGACTGAAGTTTATGATGTAGCGAAACTCAGCTTGGGGCGTGAGGGTTTTTCGGCGTTCCGATACCTGGCAGCTATCAATACTCTCCTGTCCAATCCGGTGTCGAACAATCTCGGGCGTGACTTGATCGTCAGGGCATTAGATGCCCGCGAACAATTTTCAGACCACACCGGCATCTTGCGAAACATGGTTAGGAAATCGGGTCTGTTTCCCTACCTCAAGAAAGAGTTCACCGACCTCACCCCCGGAGACCGTGTCGCGCTCGACCTGTATCGAACGCCGTTCTCTGACAAGTACGTGTTCCACTCGATGCAGTTTCACATCTTCGACCTGCTGAAAGCGGGCAGCAACCTAGTTCTCAGTGCTCCTACGAGCATGGGGAAGAGTGCCATCGTTGACTCGCTACTAGGGCTTGGGAGACTGAACCGTGTGGTGCTGGTCGTGCCTACAGTGGCCTTGGCCGACGAGACCCGCCGCCGTCTACAGGATCGGTTTGGTGAGAAATATCAAATCATCCATCACAGCTCACAAGTGTGCCGTTCCGACAGGGCTGTATACGTCCTGACCCAAGAAAGGGTCAATGAGCGTGACGACATCCAGAACATCGATCTGTTCGTCATCGACGAGTTTTACAAGCTGGCCTTCCGGCAACTGAAAAGCGGTGGAACTGATTTCAAGGACGAGCGGGTTATCGAGCTTAACATCGCCTTGAGCAAGCTCTTGAAGGTATCGAAGCAGTTCTATCTCACCGGCCCCTTCGTGAACAGCATTCGCGGACTAACAGAGCTCGGATACAAGCACACATTCATTTCAGCAGATTTCAACACAGTCGCCGTAGACGTGCAGACGTTTGGTGTGGAGGCAAACGATGACAAGGGTAAGCTCAGAGCGCTGGCCAAGATTGCCAAGCAGTGTGAAGGTGCCACGATTGTTTACTGCAAGTCCTCCGGTGTTGCCGGAAAAGTGGCACGGGAGCTCATCCGGCTAGGATATGGCCAGGAGTTCAAGAGTCAACACATCGACTGGGTCGCTGAAGAGTTTGATTCTGAGTGGGACTACACCGTCGCGCTAAAGAACGGCATTGGTTTGCATTTTGGTGGTCTTCCTAGGGCGCTCCAGCAGTACACGGCGGATCGTTTCAATGCCGGTGACATCCGATTCCTACTGTGCACCTCGACCATAATTGAGGGCGTGAATACGGTCGCGAAGAATGTAGTCATCTACGACAACAGGGACGGGAGTCGCGGTATCGACAAATTCACCCATGGCAATATCAAGGGGCGCGCGGGCCGTATGGGTGTCCACTTCGTTGGCAAGGTGTTCTGCTTGGAGGATGTGCCGGAAGACAACCTCAACCAAGAGGTGGCCATCCCATTAGGTGTACAAGATGAAGACACCCCACTCAACCTCCTGGCTAGCGCGCAGCCTGATCATCTGTCCGACTTTTCCCAGGACAGGTTTGAGGATGCATTCGATCAAGACCGTTTCTCCATTGATCTGGTGAAAAAGCATTCCCACTTCAGAATGGAGCAGTTCGAGCAGTTGTACAGCTTGGTTGAGATGCTGAAGGATGAGCAATTTGCGTCGCTCGTTTTCCACTGGTTGCCAGCGGCAGAGTTCCTGAAAACCTTTGCCAAGGTGATCTCTCGAGTAGTGCCCAACACATTTTCCAGAAACGGGGTACAGACTAAAACCGCCGAGGTAATCGTGGCAAAGCTGGCCGGCTACCTGAACGCTTCGAGTTATTCAGACTATTTGAAGAGCCAGATTGTGTATGCGAAGCAGCGGATCGAGCAGGGTGACGAGCACACGCTCTCGAACATGCTCAACAACGATCTGAAGCTCGTGACCAACACCTTCGGATACACTATTCCGAAACTGCTGGGACTGCTGGAGGATGTCGTTCGTGTGCATGCGGCGAAGCGCAACATTCGGGGCAAAATCGATTATGGCCATTTGAGGATGATCTTTGAGAATCTTCATCTCCCCCCAGGCGTGAACGCCTTGGAGGAGATAGGCATTCCTGTTCAGACCTTGCACCGGATAGCCTCAATGATGGAGTTTCCCCAGGAGGTGGGCGTTGACGGCTTAGCTGACTATCTCAGGGCTAATGTGGAAGCTTGGAAGGATGTCGGCTATGTAGATCAGACGTTTGTCAAAAGGGCTTTGGGAATCGCTCAGGACTTCGCTTGATGGGTACGCGTAACGCCGGAGGTGTACTGTTAGCAAGTCTTTTGACGCACTATACAGTTCGCGTTCGGTGCTTTTGTGCCTTCCTCTCTGGGCCGTCGATTCCTAAAATCAGCGAGCAGGTCGAGCTATGGTTTTCGCTCCTTAGGGTTTTATCCCCGCTCAATCTCGCGCCTTCAGGTGATACGCCAGGTATGCCTAACGGTTTTGGATGAGAAGTTTGAATTACAGTCAGATGCATTGATTCAGCGAACGACTTCCTGGCTTCCTCATTTGTCTTTGAGGTTGCCGCGCCCCTTGATATTCCTAAAAACAGTGAGCTCGTCTATTCGATCCGTGATCTGAGGCTTTTTTGATAGGACTAGGCAACGCGCATTGCCGACAAACTACTCGATCAGATACACAGCGTCGCCTACATCCAGCTCGAGCTCCTGCAGCGATTCGTCCGGAATTCGAATCGCACCGTCACCATCCCATTCTTCGATGATGATTTTCATCGGTGGCTTTTTCACGTGTGGTCTCCATTGCTTTTTAGCCGGCAATGGTAACTTGCTTTGCGTAAAGGCTCAGAGCGTGGCGAGTAACCGTTCGAGCTGTTCCCTCTCCGAGACACTCAATAGGTCGACAGGATCAACTCCTTCGCGCTGCCAGAATTCAAGCGTCCCGACTCTGCCATCAGGCGATCTGCAGTACTCGCAGTAGTCCAGGGTGTGACAGTCGTTGAAGAATGTGAACTGCCAGCCATCGGTCTCAACGGACATGAGGCCATGATAGATCTCATTCCACGAGGGGATAGAGCTTCGTATCATGATGCGTTTGTCTAGCGCGGCTTCCTTCAGTACCTGAGAGACCTCGTGGGCAGTGAGAATTGAGGTTGGGTGCGAATCATCCTCTGGCTGATTCATAATCTCTTTATTACCAAGCCATTTGATTAGTTTCTCGATGAGCTTTGCGTCCTTCTCCGAGAACTCGAGCTCCACTCCTACCGGAACCTCAGCCAGCCTGCGTTTCATTTTTCTCATTTGCACTGCGGCATAGCCAATGACTCCGATACCGGTAATTCCGGCAAGGCCAAGTCCTACCGGGACAGCTATTGGTGTGGCAGAGATTAAACCCGCAGACATTAAGATCCCGGTCAGACCAGAAGCCCCAACGGTGGTGCCAAAGACTCCTGCACTACCGATAATCGCGCTGCCTGCACCAGCAACCGCCGCTGTTCCCAACCCTAATGCCGCCAGAGCAGTGGCACCTGCAGAGTAGATAATTGTCGATATCGCAGCGGTGCTGAGATATGTCCCGACCACGTACCCCGCAGCTGACGTGACTATCATGCCCCCTGCAGCATGAGGAACCAGCGACCCGCCCGCCGCGAGAGCAGCGATCACTGGGATAACTGGTATCGGCATATTCTGTTCCTTTTGTGCTGTAAGACTCGGATATCGGCTTGCAGATTATAAGCCATCAAAATGCCACAGCTCTGCTAGAGCGAGCACGAGTACCTGCGAGAGATTATCGAGCGTCCGGCTGATAGATGCTGGAACTCTAGCCTAGCCGGCCCGGCAGTCCAACCGCCGTAATGGGATTTCGCCATCATTGATGCGCCTGTGTGCAGTGGAAACAAGCTCGTGGACTGAGTGATGGCACTGAGCTATGGTCGCTAGCATGATGTGCGTGAAGGCGCGCGATGGCTTGGGAAGGAACGGAAACGATGATTTATCAATGCAACGGATGCAACAGGACTACTTTCGAAACAGCATGTCCGTGGTGCATGGGCTCTCAAGTTTCGCCGTCATCAGAGCTCACGTTGCGGCACCTTACTCCACTGGATCCTTCGTTTTATCCCGACTTTCAATACAGATCCAAAGGCTTGATTCAAGACTTCTTCGGTAAAAAGAAGGAGCAAGCCCAGCTCAACGATCTTCTGAACAACGTGTTGAGAAAATATGCGGAGCTGAACCAGCCATACTTTACCAACTTCATTCACACGACTCGCGAAAGCGCAGCCAGTAGCGATGACGCAGGCGTGCCCGGCCCACGTTTGGATGGTGTGTACAGCGAGAGAGAGCTGTTCAGGGAGGTCTTGATTCGCAAAGGCTTTGACGAGCTTGAAGGGCTTCCATCTCTTCTGGACAAGCTGCTGCAAACCACAGCATTCAACTCTGCCTACCTAGGCTTCTCGAGAGAGTTGACCCGCCACATCCGAGCTGATCTTGCCGACACCTTACGTTCCTGGATTGAAGAGGCCGGGACGACATTCAGGTCTGACTTGGCCTTGTTCTACTACTACCTTTGGGAAAATGACGTTCCATTTCCCAACGTTCAATTCAATCCCCAATCAGCCACCACATCCGGCGTACCACTCCTTCCGCTGCAGGCTTTTCGGAATGGCTTGAGTCTATGCGAGGAAATTTATTTCGACATTCTCGTCGAGCGGCTGGGATCACAGCTCGAGCATTTCAATCCGAACCAGTTCATCACCATGTACCTGGTGGATGCCATGGACGGGTTCCAATTCGAAGCCTTCCTTGTTGAGATCTTCCAAACCATTGGCTATGACGTCAAAGAGACCAAGAAGACGGCTGACCAAGGCGCAGATCTTTTCGTTACCCGGTTCGGCAAAAACATGGTCATCCAGGCTAAGAACTACTCTGGCTCTGTAGGCAACGCGGCTGTGCAGCAAGCCATTTCTGCTAAGGCCTTTTACGGGTGCGATGAAGCCATGGTCGTTACGAACTCCTACTACACGAAATCCGCCAAAGAGTTGGCCGGCACAGCAGGCGTCCGGCTGATCGACCGGGACGGGCTTCAGAGCTATCTGGATGACTACAATCAGAAACTCATTGAAGTCTTCCAGGCTGAGGAAGAAAGCGCGTAGTCGTGTGTCATTTGTCGGCCATGATATGCCGCAATGGACGCTTTGGTCGGTGTGCAAGCATCAGGGCAGCATCATGACTAGGTAAGCTAATGTCTCCACATTTTGCAAACAAACCACGGGAGAGCGCGACATGTCAGGAGCACGACAGCACTTCATTCCAAGGTTTTTGCAGAAAGGTTTCAGAATTCCAAGTAACGGAAAAATAGTCCGTTGCTGGGTGTACGAACAGAGCAAATCTCCGAGATCCGCAAATATCCAAAACGTAGGGGTCGAAAGGTATTTTTATGCCATCGACAATGAGCCTGATCTGGACGATAAAATTACTGATGAAGAAAGTGACGTCTATGCACCGTTGGTAGAGAACCTACGTGCCGGCAATCTTACCGAAGCGGTGGTCGAGCGGATTCCAGCTCTGTTAGCTCACCTAGAAATCAGAAGCCGGCACGTGCGCCAGAATATGCAGTCGTTGGTGGATGATTGCGTCAGTGGCATCCTCGAGCATCTATCTGAGCCAGAGAACCTCAGGGCATTGGCGAAAAACCATTTCAGACCAGGTTCACCTCTCTTTGACAAGGCCTTAGTCGACCAGGGCATCAGTCATGAGCAGGTTCAAACCTTGCTCGCTATGGACGAGTCAGCCCTTGAGCAGATATTCCAACCATTCGTAGCTATAGTCGCCGCCCAGATGCCTGCCCAATTAAATCGTATCAAGTCTTTAATACCGGACGTGATCAGAGGCAGTCATGTCCGCATTCTCAACGAGTCCGTGTCTCCAGCTGCCCGCGCTAGACGTTTTAACGCGCTCCATTACTCAGTACAAACATTTGCCGCTGGCGATCTACCGTTGGGGGATTCCGTTGTGTTGTTCCACGTGAAAGGCGAGCGAGTCTTCAAGCCCTTTGTGGATAAGGATGATGAGCTTGTTCACGTGATTCTGCCCCTTTCGTCGGACATGTATCTTCTAGGTGCGACGAATAACCATAAGTCATCGCCTCCCCAAAATTTGCCGCTTGAAATTGCCAGGTGCTCCATTGAGTATTTCATATGCGCGCACCAGCGTGATGATGCTGCTGATCTCCAAGCACAGATAGGAATTAACGCCAGCTGGCTTTCGGCAAGAGAAATGAACTCGATAATCAACGAAGTGCTATCGGAGTCGATGAGCGAGAAGCTTGCCTGACACGTGTTAGCTAGGGCCGTTTTGCAGAGTGATCACGTCTACTAGGTTCGCGTCACCTCCGTCCTAGCAGCGCAACTTAGTCAGACGTTCACGGTGTAGAGGGGCGCACCAAGTGGTCGGTCGAGCACGATAAGAGTGCTTTCTTGCTATCGCCTCTTCGAGCCATAGGCTCGGCTGAGTAGAGCCCGAATGAAGTGCAAACGGTAATCGGCTTCCTAGGACACATAAAAAGAAGGAGCTTACGGTTATCGTACGAACCGCTTGAGTGCATGACGACTCTCTATCACCTGCTCTCGTATCTCATCTGGGTCGATCGACATACCGCCGTCCGGTGTCACGCGCAGAGATTTCAGTTTGTTGACGGTAGCTATGAACGTCCGATCTCTGGCTTGCTCGCGGTCTGATCTGTTGTCTCGACAAACGAGTCGTACCAAATGACCGAACCACTTCATGCCGCACTCCTGATTTCGTTTTCCATGGCAGTATTTTCAGCGATGTGCCGGACAGGTTAAATGTGTGAGCGAGTAGCAGCCAAATACTGAACTACTTGCTCCAGTCCCGTTTGGCATGCGATATCACGCGGTCGGCCACTCAGTCCCCGATTCTGGCTGCTTAGCCAGATCTTTGCATTTTGCTCGGTTCCTACGAGCGCGAGCAATGACTGATACAACTCAACCAAGAGCGTGGCCCGGCTCAGCGCTTCGGTGCTAGGTTCAAGCAGTTCATTTCCATGACGCAGACGCAGCAAAATGGAGACCTGCTCGCCCAAGATGGCTGCCAAATCACTGTCATCAAGCCCCAACCCTTCTCCGGCTCGGAAAAAAGCTTTGCCTAGTACGGGGTTTGCGGTGCCCGATGTGCCTGATGTCATGCCCCACCATAAGGCCTGTAACGTAATTTTGTGCTTTGTAACACTGCTAACGTTACAGCGCACAAAGTTACGTTACACACCCAGAAGGCGAGGGGGCAGGCAAGCGGAGCGCGCAGGCGTGCGGATGGAAGCCCGCATGGGCCAAGACCGGCGCCTCGCGCCAGGGCTTGGTTCACGACAGCCATCCCCAAAGGGGCATGCTCCAAAAATGAATCGTCCGAAAGGTATTCAAATGACTACTGCAACCGTGTCTTCAAAAGGCCAAATCACTATCCCTGCGCAGATACGTGCATCCCTCGGATTGCGACCTGGCGATAGAGTCGAACTCATTGAATTTGAGCCGGGCCAATTCGCCATTCGAGCGGTCACGCACTCTGTTAAGAGCCTCAAGGGCATGACCCGTAAACCAGAAACCGCCGTGAGCATTGAAGATATGAATGCGGCAATTGCTGTTCACGGAGCCGGCATTCAAAAATAGACAGCCATGTAGAAGAGTGCATTGAGCTTCAATCCCTCAAAAACCGTCACTGCGAGCGACCGACAAAAAGTGCTCACAGGATTTGAGCGCGGCCTTGTAAGAGTCCTCATTTGTCCGATCGTCTACCGATGGATAATCACTGGGTTTTGTAGCCCTGAGCCGGGTGAGCTCAACATGGAGTTCTTCTGCTTGGCGCTCACCACGAGAGATGAGTGCTTCGCATACCGTCACGAACGAATGTTCATTTCCATGTTCGTGATACCAATCGGCTAACTCCTGATAAATCTGACGGTGGCGGACATCCAAACCTCCCCAACAGTCGTCTCTGCGAAGGCGAAACCTTCCAGGTTCATATAACCCCAGCACCAGCTCTCCTAGTCGGTATGCGGTGCCGTACTTTTCATTCAGCAAAATATCGCGGTACTTCACATATGGTGACTGTTCCATAGACGGAGTCTCGTCTGAGGTGATTAGGAAATGCTACGGTGATTTGATTATAGTTTCTCTATAAAAGAGGGCAAGCACCCTGACGAAGTGGATTTGGCAGCAGCAGTTGGCGTAGTGTCCCTAATACGGGACATTAAGACTGGTTTTTGCAGTTAAAGTCCCTTTTTTGGGACATTACGAGAGGCATTAAAGATTGAAGGATCCGAAGAGGAACCTTTTTTGGTTGCGAGTGCTGAGGCGTCTTGATCGCTCCTATCTTCGATAGAATTACAGGGAGTTTAAGCAGTGATTCTCGCGATAATCGAACGCCATGAAGAAAATTTGTTCCAGACGTTAAAGTTTTGGCCTTAAGGAAGGTCTGAAGTACCCACCGATTTTTCATGCCCTCGTTACTTGAGGTTCAAAAAAACATGCGTCGGTCGAAAAAC